>JANOAP010000548.1:0-3687 GCA_031411175.1 Rhodoferax sp.
CGTACCCCACCGTGTCAGCCACGTTGATCGTCGTAGCGCCTACGGCAATCACCGTCTCCAGCACACGGCACAGAAAGTCAGGGTCGGAGCGGTAACCGTCTTCTGGACTGAACTCGATGTCCGCCATCAGGTTGCGCGCAAAGCGGGTGGACAGCTTCGCCTGCTCGTACACCTCGTCGGGCGTCATGCGCAGTTTCTTTTCCATGTGCAGCGCGCTGGTCGCCAAAAACAGATGCAACCGACCTGACTTGGCCGGTTTCAGCGCCTCAGCGGCACGTGCAATATCACGGTCATTGGCACGGGCCAGCGAACAGATGGTGGAGTCTTTGATGGCTTCGGCAATGGCCTTGACGCATTCGAAATCACCATTGGAGCTGGCCGCAAATCCGGCCTCAATCACATCCACTTTCAGTCGCTCCAGCTGGCGCGCGATGCGCAGCTTTTCGTCACGCGTCATGGATGCGCCGGGAGACTGCTCGCCGTCACGCAGCGTGGTGTCAAAAATAATGAGTTTGTCGGTCATGTACTGCTCCTGGTCTGAATTATTTGGCGGTTTGCAAGTGGCCTGAGTTTGCAACTGAATTTCCGGGTTGCGATGCTTGACCATCCGCCCCAGCGTGCGAGGCCCAGCTTGCTATTTTTGCACGCTGCAGGCCCGACAAAATCGCTTTGAGCGAGGCGGCAACGATATTGACGTCCATGCCAACACCAAACAGGGTTTGCTGCTCGTCAATGCGCAGCTCCAGATAGGCCACGGCCTGGGCACTGGCGCCCGAGCCCACTGCATGCTCGTGGTAGTCCAACACCCGGATGCTGCGGCCTGTGGCAGCACTCAAACCGTCCACAAAAGCATCAATGGGCCCGGTGCCCTGCCCTTGCACTTGACCCGTGCGGCCACCCAGTGCAACTTCGGCCACCAGCTTGACCGACCTGGTGTTCGACACGCCCGTCACGTCGGTCACCTGATGCGATGGTGCAGAGATGGTTTGAATGCCGTACTCACGCCCAAACAGTTGCCACAAATCAAGCGCCGTCAGTTCCTTGCCCGACGTGTCCATGACGCCCTGAACCACCTGGCTGAATTCGATTTGCAGGCGGCGCGGGAGCTCCAGCCCATATTCGCTCTCGAGCAGGTAGGAGATACCGCCTTTGCCCGACTGGCTGTTGACGCGGATCACGGCCTCGTAGCTACGCCCCAGGTCCTTGGGGTCAATCGGCAAGTAGGGCATGACCCAGATATCGCCATCCTTGCGCGCCGCCAGGGCTTTCTTGATGGCGTCCTGATGCGAGCCAGAGAAGGACGTGTAAACCAGCTCGCCCACGTACGGATGGCGCGGATGCACGGGCAACTGGTTGCATGCCTCCACCGTACGGCGGATTTCATCAATCTCCGAAAAATCCAGCCCCGGCGCAACGCCCTGGGTGTAAAGGTTGAGGGCGATGTTGACCAGATCCACGTTGCCGGTGCGCTCACCGTTGCCAAACAGGCAGCCCTCAATGCGGTCTGCCCCCGCCATCAACGCAAACTCGCCGGCTGCCGTGCCGGTGCCCCGGTCGTTATGGGGATGCACCGACAGCACAATCGAATCGCGTCGTGCCAGGCTGCGGTGCATCCACTCCATCATGTCAGCAAAGATGTTGGGTGTGGAATGCTCAACGGTTGATGGCAGATTGATGATGCACTTGTGCTGGGGCGTTGGTTGCCAGACAGCGGTCACAGCATCCACCACCCTTTTTGAAAACTCAAGCTCGGTGCCGGAAAACATTTCGGGCGAATACTGAAACGTCCATCGGGTTTCCGGTTGTTTTTCGGCCAGTTCCTGAATCATGCGGGCATGCATGGTGGCCAGCTCAACGATTTCATCTTCGTCCATGCCCAGCACGACGCGGCGCATGACCGGTGCCGTGGCGTTGTACAAATGCACCACGGCGCGGGGAACACCCACCAGCGCCTCAAACGTTCGATGGATCAGCTGATCGCGCGCCTGCGTGAGCACCTGAATAGTCACATCGTGCGGAATCAGTTTCTCTTCAATCAGGTGCCGCACGAAATCAAACTCGACTTGTGAAGCCGACGGGAAACCAACCTCAATCTCCTTGAATCCAATCTTCACCAGCATCTGGAACATGCGCAGCTTGCGGGGCATGTCCATCGGCTCAATCAGGGCCTGGTTCCCATCACGCAGGTCCACACTGCACCACAGGGGGGCGCGGGTCAGCACCGCGTCTGGCCAAGTGCGATTGGGCAAGTGAACCGGCGGGGTAGCGCGGTACTTGAGATGGGGTTGTTTCAACATGGCAATTCCTTCAACTTCATTCAATGTTCAAAAAACCTGCAATCCAAAAGCAAACGGCCCGTTGCAGGTAGCAGACGGGCCGTTTGGGGATAAATCGAAAAGATGTACGCGCTCAGCCCGCCCTTGATAGCAGGATGGCTAGTAGCACCACAACGCCATAGGCGAGGACTTCCACCTTGGCAAGGTGGCTAGCGGAGAGACGTAAAAAGTGGGTGGCACTCATGAGCAGGACTTTAGCACAAGTGAATTTATTTGTGCAAACCGCGTTCATCGGGCTCATCTGTCGAGGTGCTGATCACACTCGTCTGCAAGCCTTTGGTCCTTCGCCACGCATAGACCACGTAGCCGCTCAAGCCGTACCCAATGAAGAGACTGAAGATGATGGTGGCAGGTTCGATAGTGATGACTGCAATGACAAGTGCAATCAGCACGATTGCAGTAAAAGGCACGCTTCTTTTCATGCTCAGGTCTTTGAAGCTGTAGAACGGCACATTGGTCACCATGGTTAGCCCGGCATACAACGAAATGGCGAAAGTAATCCAAGGAATGGACAAGCCGAACAGGGTGTCCGTGCCACCAAAGCCCTGCTCGGTCAGCAGCCAGATGAAGCCGGCCACCAAAGCCGCAGCCGCAGGTGATGGCAGGCCCTGAAAGTAGCGCTTGTCGACCACGCCGGTGTTGACGTTGAAACGGGCCAGTCGCAATGCGGCGCAGGCACAGTAGACGAAGGCTGCCATCCAGCCCCAGCGCCCCAGCCCCTGCAACGCCCACATGTAGCTGATGAGCGCGGGGGCAGCGCCAAACGACACCATGTCAGATAGCGAATCCATCTGTTCGCCAAACGCGCTCTGGGTGTTGGTCATGCGCGCGACGCGGCCATCGAGGCTGTCCAGTACCAAGGCACAAAAAACGCCGATAGCAGCTTTGTCGAACTCACCATTCACGGCCATGATGATCGCGTAAAACCCGCCAAAAAGTGCCGCCAGAGTGAACAGATTCGGCAGGATGTAGAGGCCTTTTCGGCGCTTGCGGAGCAGCACTGCGCCATCACCGGGTTCGAGGTTGGATTCTGGGTCGTCTTGCATTGATAAAGCCTTGTAGAGCGGTGCTAAATATACCCCCGCCGCTTGGAAAATGAGAAAAAGCCACCGAAGTGGCTTTTTCTCATGGCGTCAACCTGGGTGTCGACGGCGTTCGATCAATTAATCCGATCAGTTACGGGTTTGGTCAACCAGCTTGTTCTTCGCGATCCAGGGCATCATGGCGCGCAGCTTGGCACCCACCACTTCGATCTGGTGCTCGGAATTCAGGCGGCGGCGGCTGATGAGTGTGGGCGCACCGGCCTTGTTTTCCAGAATGAAGCTCTTGGCGTATTCGCCGGTCTGGATGT
>JANOAP010000549.1:0-3340 GCA_031411175.1 Rhodoferax sp.
GCGGCAACCCAGCAGCCCTGGATTGCCGCGCTTCGCTCGCAATGACGGCCTCATTCAAGGAGTCCCTCAATGACCGTGACTAACCGCTTGCCCCTGAGCATTGAGTTTTTCCCGCCTAAAACGCCAGAAGGCGTTGAGAAACTGCGTGTGGCCCGCCAGCAGCTCTACGCCCTCAAGCCCGAGTTTTGCTCGGTCACTTTTGGTGCCGGGGGCTCCACGCAAACGGGCACCTTCAACACCGTGCGCGACATCCTGGCGGAGGGCGTCAGCGCCGCATCGCATTTTTCCTGTGTTGGCGCGACCCAAGCCACTGTGCGTGAGCAACTGGCCATGCTCAAGGCCATGGGCGTCAAACGGCTGGTGGCGCTGCGGGGTGATTTGCCCAGTGGCTATGGTGCGGGCGGGGAGTTTCACTTTGCCAGCGATCTGGTGGCGTTTATCCGCGCAGAAACGGGAGATGACTTTCATATTGAAGTCGCCGCCTACCCCGAAATTCACCCCCAGGCCAAGTCACCTGCGACCGACCTGCAGGCCTATGCCGCCAAGGTGACGGCCGGTGCCAATTCCGCCATCACGCAGTATTTCTACAACTCGGACGCTTACTTCCGCTTTGTGGAAGACACCGACGCCTTGGGGCTAACGGTGCCCGTGGTGCCCGGCATCATGCCCATTACCAGCAGCACCCAGCTCATGCGCTTCAGCGATGCCTGTGGTGCCGAAATCCCCCGCTGGATCCGCTTGCGGCTGCAAAGCTTTGGCGACGATACTGCCAGCATCAAGGCCTTTGGCCTGGATGTGGTGACCGATTTGTGCGAGCAACTGCGGGCTGGCGGTGCACCGGGGTTGCATTTTTACAGCATGAACCAGAGCGGGGCGACGCTGGAGATTTGCCAAAGGCTGGGGCTGGCGAGCTGAGCCGCAGAAGGGCTGGCCGCGCTAAGATCACAGCTAAATCTATATTTGTAAAACTCAGCCGATGAAAATTCTATTGACAGGTGCTGCCGGCTTCATCGGCATGACCGCTGCACTCAAGTTGCTTGCACGGGGTGACCAAGTGGTCGGGCTGGACAACCTGAATGACTATTACGACGTGACCCTCAAGCAGAGCCGCCTGAACCGCCTGCTGCCGCATCCCCAATTTCGCTTCGTCAAGCTTGACGTGGGCGACCGGCCCGGCATGGCAGACCTGTTTGCGGCAGAGAAGTTTGACCGCGTCATCCACCTGGCCGCCCAAGCGGGCGTGCGCTATTCACTGCAAAACCCGCATGCCTATGTGGACAGCAACCTGATTGGCTTCGTCAACATCCTGGAAGGCTGCCGCCACAGCGGTGTGCAACATCTGGTGTATGCCTCCAGCTCCAGCGTCTACGGCGGCAACACCAAAATGCCATTTTCCGAGCACGACAGTGTGGATCACCCCGTGAGCCTTTACGCTGCCACCAAAAAAGCCAACGAGCTGATGGCACACACCTACAGCCACCTGTTTGGCCTCCCCACCACGGGGCTTCGCTTCTTCACGGTGTACGGCCCCTGGGGCAGGCCCGACATGGCGCTGTTTTTGTTCACCAAAGCCATTCTGGAAGGCCGCCCGATTGACGTGTTCAACCACGGCAACATGCAGCGTGATTTCACGTTTGTGGACGACATTGTGGAAGGCGTCATCCGTGTGCTGGACCGCATCGCTGCGCCCAACCCGGCGTATGACGCGGCAGAAGCTGACCCCGCCACGAGCAATGTGCCGTATCGCGTGTTCAACATCGGAAACAACAACCCGGTGCCGCTGTTGGACTTCATTGGCTGCATTGAAGACGCGTTGGGCAAAAAGGCTGAAAAGCGCCTGCTGCCGCTGCAGGATGGTGATGTGCCTGCCACTTATGCCAATACGGACGCCCTGAATGACTGGGTGGGTTTTGTGCCGGGCACCCCGATTCAGGTGGGCATTGGGCGGTTTGTGGCGTGGTACCGGGACTATTACAAGGTTTGAGCCGATAGCGCTAGCGCGGGCTTAATTTCACCCTTAGATTAACTGGCTCCATTGAGAACTTGAAGCGTTCTGCGATGACTGAATCGTCTACTCGTTCCACCCGGAAGTTGCGCCCCAGCATGGCACCGAGCATCTTGATCTGAACCAGCGCCAGATAACGCCCCGGACATAGGCGTGCGCCGGCACCAAATGGCATTGCTATTCGCTTCAACGTTGCATCATCGGAATGGTTAGGTACATCTGCCTGATCAGCGTCGGCTGCCTTCATCCATCGCCCGGGATCAAATCGCAGAGGCTCGACGACGTTATGAGGTGCCATACCACCAACCCGGGTCAACGCAATGATCGCAGTTCCGGGCAATACACGCACGTGTCCCACGCGGGTTTCATGCTTGGCTTCCAGGAAAAGAATAGGCCCGGACGGCTTCAGACGCATCGTTTCGCTTGCGACGGCATCCAAGTACTTTAATTTGGCAATGCCCGCGAAATCCTCTAGAACAGGACCGACTCCGAGCAGTTCACTTGCCTCGGCCTGAACTCTATTTTGCACCTCGGGGTTTGCACATAAAAAGTAAGTGAGCCACGAAAACACATTGGCTGTACTGTCTGGCCCCACTAATAACGTCGTGAAGACATTGCCGTAGACGTCGTCGTCGGTAAATTCAGAGTCAGGTAGATCTCGTACTGCAAGAAAAGCTTCTATAAGATTGCTTGGGCGAACGAACAAATCCGGATTGGCCTTCATACGGGCCCTGGCATTGGCAATGAAGGTATCAACCTCGCGTCGCAGCGCGGCCATATTGCGATCCAGAGCACGATCCGATGGAAGCTTGAAATACCGCCAGTAGGGCACCGGTGAGTTGAGTCTGCGGTTGATGATTGGAAATACTTGGTCCAGGCAGGGGCGGATCACCTGGTCGCGGCCCTCAATGGAATTGATTTCGCTGCCAAAAGCCAGGCCTGCAGTCACATCTACCGAGTAACTCATTAAATCGGACTGGATGTCTACAGTCTGCCCCCGGACCATTGCGCCTAGCCACCGCTGACGTAATCTCTCGGTGATCTTTATCAGATTTGGGAAATAGTCTCGCAAACGAGTCGGATCAAAGGCGCGCATTGTCAGTTTCCGCTGCCTGTGCCACTGCTCACCCTCGGCCGACAGGAGTCCCGTCATGCCCATATCTGCGAAAACTGACTCCACGGAAGAAAAGCGCCGAAAAGTGTCTGGACGGGCGCGGAGTACCTCCGCAATGACCTGTGGCTCTGATACGACCAATGCCGTTTGGTGTGCCATTTTCAGATGGTAAAAACTGCCATACCGCTCAGCCCATTCCTCTAAAATCAGATGGACGCGAC
>JANOAP010000550.1:0-2983 GCA_031411175.1 Rhodoferax sp.
ACACCAAGACGGCTGCCGGCAAGGAAATCCTGACCAAGCTGATCAAGGAATCGGACGTGCTGGTCGAGAACTTCGGCCCAGGCGCGCTGGACCGCATGGGCTTCACCTGGGAGCACATTCAGAGCCTCAACCCCGGCATGATCCTGGCGTCTGTCAAGGGCTTCAGCGATGGTCACCACTATGAAGACCTGAAGGTCTACGAGAACGTGGCCCAATGCGCTGGCGGAGCTGCCTCCACCACCGGCTACTGGAAGGGCGAGAACGCCGGCCCCACCATTTCTTCTGCGGCCCTGGGTGACTCCAACACCGGCATGCACCTGGCCATCGGCATCCTGACGGCCTACATTGGTCGCCAGAAAACCGGCAAGGGCCAGAAGGTGGCAGTGTCAATGCAGGACGCAGTGCTCAACCTGTGCCGCGTCAAAATGCGCGACCAACTGCGCCTTGACAAAATTGGCTACCTGGAAGAATACCCGCAGTACCCGCACGAGATGGAAGCCTTCAAGGACGGCGTGGTACCGCGTGGTGCCAACGCCGGTGGTGGCGGCCAGCCTGGCTGGATCCTGAAGTGCAAGGGCTGGGAAACCGACCCCAACGCTTACATCTATTTCACCGTGCAAGGTCATGCCTGGGAGCCGATCTGTGACGCACTGGGCAAGCCGGAATGGAAGACTGACCCTGCCTACACCACGCCGCGTGGTCGCCAACCGCACATCATGGATATCTTCGCCACCATTGAAGACTACATCAAGGACAAGACCAAGTTTGAGGCCGTCGACATCTTCCGTAAATTCGACATTCCTTGCGCGCCGGTGCTGTCCATGAAAGAGCTGCTGCATGACAAGTCGCTGCGTGCCAGTGGCTCCATCGTGGAGGTGCCACACAAGGTGCGTGGAAGCTATTTCACGGTGGGCAGCCCAATCAAGTTTTCTGACACCAAGCCCGAAGTCACTGCGTCACCCCTGTTGGGCGAGCATACCGACGAAGTGCTGGCCGAACTGGGTTACAGCAAGGACCAGATCGCGGCCATGCATACAGCCAACGCTGTGTAAGGGCGACGCTCATGCCGACATCCATCGACTTGAAGCAGTTGGTCAGTGCTGTCGGAGATGCCATCATGGCCTCCGATGCCAGCGGTACCATCACGCTGTGGAACCCGGCATCCGAGCGTATGTTTGGCTATACCGAGGCTGAAGCCATCGGCCAGTCGCTGGATCTGATCATCCCGCAGCGGCAGCAGCAACGGCATTGGGACGGGTACCACAAGACCATGCAGACGGGTATCACACGGTACGGCAACGACGTGCTGCGCGTCCCGGCGGTTCACAAAGACGGGCACACACTGTCGATCGCCTTCACCGTGGCCATGCTTTTTACCGAGGACAAAAAGGTCTCAGCCATCGTCGCGGTTGTTCGCGACGAGAGCGCACGTTTTGCCGAGGAGCGCGCGCTGCGCAAACGCCTGATGGAACTCGAAAGCCAGGTGGCTAAACCCGGCAATTGAACGCGAGCCATTCGAGGGGTGTCAGAAATGGGTGCATACCCGCACGGTGAATAATATGGGGGTCAGATCGGGCGTGTTAGCGCCTTGTTGCCCGCCTCGCCTCCGGTGCGAACACTTCTTTTTTTACACCCAACAGGATTTTTCATGAGCAAAGCGTTAGACGGGGTTCGTATCCTCGATTTCACCCACGTCCAGTCGGGCCCGACCTGCACCCAGTTGCTGGCCTGGTTCGGTGCCGACGTCATCAAGGTCGAGCGTGCAGGTGAAGGCGATGCCACGCGAGGGCAACTGCGGGATATTCCTGGTGTAGACAGCCTGTACTTCACCATGTTGAACCACAACAAGCGCTCCATCACGCTGGACACCAAGAATGCCAAGGGCAAGGAAGTCCTGGACACCCTCATCAAGCAATGTGATGTGCTGGTAGAAAACTTTGCGCCAGGCGCGCTGGACCGCATGGGCATTACCTGGGACCACATTCAGAAGCTGAATCCGCGCATGATTGTGGCCTCGGTCAAAGGCTTTGGCCCCGGCCCGTATGAAGACTGCAAGGTGTACGAAAACGTGGCGCAATGCGCAGGCGGCGCAGCGTCAACCACGGGCTTTGATGACGGCCCGCCACTGGTCACTGGCGCTCAGATCGGCGACAGCGGTACCGGTTTGCACCTGGCGCTGGGCATTGTTGCCGCCCTTTACCAGCGCAATACGACGGGTCGAGGCCAGAAAGTGCTGGCCCCCATGCAGGACGCGGTGCTGAACCTTTGCCGGGTCAAGCTGCGTGACCAGCAGCGCCTGGAGCGCACCCACACCATGCATGAGTACCCGCAATACCCGGATGGCAAATTTGGCGATGCGGTGCCGCGGGCGGGGAATGCATCTGGCGGTGGCCAGCCCGGCTCTATTTTGAAATGCAAGGGATGGGAGACCGACCCCAATGCCTACATCTATTTCATCACTCAAGGTGCCGTGTGGCCTGCCGTGTGCAAAGTCATTGGCGAAGAAGGCTGGATTGATGATGAGGCGTTTGCCACGCCGGCTGCGCGCCTGCTTCACCTGAAGCCGATCTTTGCGCGCATCGAGCAATGGACCATGACCAAGACCAAATTCGAGGCCATGGACATCTTGAATCAATACGACATCCCCTGCGGGCCGATTTTGTCAATGAAGGAAATCGCTGAAGAGCCCGCACTGCGTGCTACGGGCACCATTGTTGAAGTGGACCATCCCAAGCGGGGCAAGTACCTCACGGTGGGCAATCCCATCAAGATGTCGGACAGCTCCACTGAAGTAACCCGCTCTCCCTTGTTGGGCGAGCACACCGACGAAGTGCTGACGCAGCTAGGGTACGCCGCTGACTACATTGCGCAGCTTCGGGTCGAGCGCGTGATTTAAAGGAATCCATGAACCATCCCGTCATTCCTATTGCAGTTGAATCAGCCTCGCGAGAGCGCAAACGCCAGGCACCCAAGGGTCGCCGCG
>JANOAP010000551.1:0-3997 GCA_031411175.1 Rhodoferax sp.
TCCCGGGGCCACTCGCCCACGACCACGCCGGTGCGGAAGGTCACGCCCTCGGCCTCCATCTGGGCCGCGCGGCGGTCGATGTGGCGCTTCTCCATCTTGAAATCTGGGATGCCGTAGCGCAGCAGGCCGCCCACGCGGTCGTTCTTCTCGAACAGCGTCACGTTGTGGCCGGCACGCGCGAGCTGCTGTGCCGCCGCCATGCCGGCGGGACCGGAGCCGACCACCGCGACCTTCTTCTCGGTCTTGATGCGCGGCACGCGCGGCTGCACCCAGCCGTTCGCCCACGCGCGATCGATGATCGCGTGCTCCAGCGACTTGATGCCGACCGGCTCGTCGTTGTAGTTCAGCGTGCAGGCCGCCTCGCACGGTGCGGGGCAGATGCGGCCGGTGAACTCGGGGAAGTTGTTGGTGGAGTCCAGCACGATCCAGGCGTTCTTCCAGTCCTGCTGGTACACCAGGTCGTTGAAGTCCGGAATGATGTTGTTGACCGGGCAGCCGCTGTTGCAGAACGGTGTGCCGCAGTCCATGCAGCGTGCAGCCTGCTTGTTGGCCTGAGCATCGTCCAGCCCGACTACAAATTCCTTGTAATTTTTGAGGCGCTCGGTCACCGGCTTGTAGCCTTCTTCGATGCGCTCAAACTCCATGAAGCCTGTCATCTTGCCCATGATCTGTTCCTTGAATTATTTGGCGGGAGTCGCTACTTTTTTTGTAGCTGTTTGTGCTGATTTGGCGAGCGCTGTAGCCTGCTTTTCTTCGTTTTTTGCGGCTGCAGGCGTTTTGCGTGCCGCCATTTCACCCAACGCACGCTTGTACTCGTTGGGAAAAACTTTAACGAACTTGCCACGCGACTGGGCCCAGGTGTCCAGCAGTTCGCGCGCGCGCTTGCTGCCGGTCCAGCGGTTGTGTTCTTCAAGCAGCTTTTTCAGTTGCGCTTCGTCCGACAAACCGCCATGCCAGATGGCTTTGTTCTGGCTGGCTTCCTGCTCGGATGTGGTCTGCACTTTATCCAAAGACACCATGGCGGTATTGCAGCGCTTGGCGAACTCCCCGTCTTCGTCATATACATAGGCCATGCCACCACTCATCCCGGCGGCGAAGTTGCGCCCGGTCTTGCCCAGCACCACCACGGTACCGCCGGTCATGTACTCGCAGCCATGGTCACCCGTGCCTTCCACCACGGTGGTGGCACCGGAAAGACGCACAGCGAATCGCTCACCAGCCACGCCGCTGAAAAACGACTCGCCGCTGGTAGCCCCGTACATCACGGTATTGCCTACGATGGTGTTGCGCACGGCGTCACCTCTGAAGTCAATGCTGGGTCGCACCACAATGCGGCCACCGCTCAAGCCCTTGCCGGTGTAGTCATTCGCATCGCCGATCAGATACAGCGTGATGCCTTTGGCCAGGAATGCACCAAATGACTGGCCGCCCGTGCCTTCGAGCTGGATGCGGATGGTGTCGTCAGGCAGACCTTCAGGCCGCGCCTTGGTCAGCGCGCCAGACAACATGGCACCGAGCGAACGGTTCACGTTGCGGGCCACTTCCATGAACTGAACCCGTTCGCCGCGCTCGATGGCGGGGCGTGATTTTTCAATCAGCACGTTGTCCAGCGACTTTTCAAGACCGTGTTCCTGGTTCTGGATGTGAAAACGCGATACGTCGGCAGGCACATTGGGCTGCGCAAACAGGCGGCCAAAATCAAGCCCTTGCGCTTTCCAGTGGGCCACCCCTTTACGGGTGTCCAGCAGGTCGGCACGGCCAATCAGGTCGTCGAACTTACGGATGCCCAGCTGGGCCATGATGTGGCGCACTTCTTCAGCGATGAAGAAGAAATAATTCACCACATGCTCAGGCTTGCCGCTGAATTTTTTGCGTAAGAGCGGGTCTTGCGTGGCCACCCCCACTGGGCAGGTGTTCAGGTGGCATTTGCGCATCATGATGCAGCCCTCAACCACCAGCGGTGCGGTGGCAAAGCCAAATTCATCAGCACCTAGCAGGGCACCAATGGCCACGTCACGGCCGGTTTTCATCTGGCCGTCGGCCTGCACGCGGATGCGGCTACGCAGGCGGTTGAGCACCAAGGTTTGCTGGGTTTCGGCCAAGCCAATTTCCCACGGGCTACCGGCATGCTTGATGGACGACCAGGGCGACGCACCCGTGCCACCATCATGGCCCGCAATCACCACGTGGTCGCTCTTGCACTTGGCGACACCGGCTGCGATGGTACCCACACCAATTTCACTGACCAATTTGACGCTGATGCTGGAATGCGGCGCCACGTTTTTTAGATCGTGGATCAGTTGCGCCAGGTCTTCAATGGAATAAATGTCGTGGTGCGGCGGAGGTGAAATCAGCCCTACCCCGGGCACGCTGTGACGCAGCTTGCCGATGTAGTCTGACACTTTGCCACCTGGCAGTTGACCGCCCTCACCAGGTTTGGCACCTTGCGCCATCTTGATCTGGATCTGGTCGGCGCTGCTTAAATATTCAGCCGTCACGCCAAAACGGCCTGACGCCACCTGCTTGATGCGCGAACGAAGCGAATCGCCATCCTGCAGCGGGATGTCCACTTCCACCACATCATGGCCAATGATGTCGGCCATGGTCTGGCCCTGCTTGATCGGGATGCCCTTGAGCTCTTGCCGGTAACGCGCGGGGTCTTCACCGCCTTCGCCGGTGTTGCTCTTGCCGCCCATGCGGTTCATGGCAATCGCCAGTGTCGCGTGGGCTTCGGTACTGATGGAACCCAGCGACATGGCACCCGTGGCAAAGCGCTTCACGATCTCTTTGGCCGACTCCACTTCGTCCACGGGAATGGCCTTGGCGGGGTCGATCTTGAATTCGAACAGACCGCGCAACGTCATGTGACGACGGCTCTGGTCGTTGATGAGCTGGGCGTATTCCTTGTAAGTGTTCCAGTTGTTGGCACGCGTGCTGTGCTGCAGTTTGGCGATCACATCGGGCGTCCACATGTGCTCTTCGCCGCGCACGCGCCAGGCGTATTCACCCCCGGCATCGAGCATGTTCGCCAGCACAGGATCGTCGCTGAAAGCCGCTTTGTGCATACGGATGGCTTCTTCGGCAATCTCGAAAACGCCGATGCCCTCCACGCGGCTGGGGGTGCGGGTAAAGTATTTGTCGATGGTGTCGCTGTTCAGGCCAATGGCCTCAAACAACTGGGCACCGCAGTAGCTCATGTAGGTGCTCACGCCCATCTTGGACATGATCTTGGACAGGCCCTTGCCGACGGCCTTGATGTAGTTGTAGATGGCCTTCTCGGAACTCAGGTCACCCGGCAAATCCTTGTGGATGCTGGCCAGCGTCTCCATAGCAAGGTAGGGGTGAACGGCTTCTGCACCGTAGCCGGCCAGCACTCCGAAGTGATGCACTTCACGCGCTGTGCCGGTTTCACCCACCAGGCCCGCCGTGGTGCGCAAGCCTTCGCGCACCAGATGCTGATGGATGGCAGACAGCGCCAGCAGCGCGGGGATCGCCACCTGGGTGGCGTTAACGCCGCGGTCGCTGATGATGAGGATGTATTTGCCGCTCTTGATGGCATCGACCGCTTCAGCGCACAGCGAGGCCAGCTTGGCCTCCACCCCCTCATGGCCCCAGGTCAGCGGGTAAGTGATGTCCAGCGTGTAGCTGCGGAACTTGCCCTGCGTGTATTTTTCAATATCGCGCAGCTTGGCCATGTCGGCAAAGTCGAGAATCGGCTGGGCCACTTCCAGCCGCATGGGCGGGTTGACCTGGTTAATGTCCAGCAGATTGGGCTTGGGGCCGATGAAGGACACCAGGCTCATCACGATGGCTTCGCGGATCGGGTCAATCGGCGGGTTGGTCACCTGCGCGAACAACTGCTTGAAGTAGCTGTACAGCGGCTTGTTTTTGTCGGACAACACGGCCAGCGGGCTGTCGTTGCCCATGGAGCCAATGCCTTCTTCGCCATTGGTAGCCATGGGGGCCATCAGAAACTTGATGTCTTCCTGCGTGTAGC
>JANOAP010000552.1:0-10583 GCA_031411175.1 Rhodoferax sp.
GTAGCCGGGTCAGTCATGATCGTCGCAGGGTTGCTGTTGATCAGAATGACTTTGTAGCCCTCTTCGCGCAGCGCCTTGCAGGCCTGCACGCCGGAGTAGTCGAACTCGCAAGCCTGACCAATGATGATCGGGCCTGCGCCAATGATGAGAATACTTTTAAGGTCTGTACGTTTTGGCATTTTATTTAGCCTCCATCAGTTTGATGAAGCGGTCAAACAGATAGCTGATGTCGTGCGGCCCTGGTGAGGCTTCTGGGTGGCCTTGAAAGCAGAACGCGGGCTTGTCAGTGCGCGCCAGGCCTTGCAGCGTGCCGTCGAACAGACTGATGTGCGTGGGGCGCAAATTGGCGGGCAGGGTTTTTTCATCCACTGCAAAACCATGGTTCTGGCTGGTAATGCTGACGCGGCCTGTGTCCAGGTCTTTCACAGGGTGGTTGGCACCGTGGTGGCCGAACTTCATCTTGAAGGTTTTTGCGCCGCTGGCCAGCGCCATGATCTGGTGGCCAAGGCAGATGCCAAAAGTGGGGATGCCGGTGTCGATCAGCGCTGCTGTGGCGGCAATGGCGTAGTCGCAGGGCTCGGGGTCACCTGGGCCATTGGAAAGAAACACGCCATCGGGCTTGAGTGCCAGCACGTCTTTTGCCGACGTTTGTGCTGGCACGACCGTGACTTTGCAGCCGCGTTCGGCCAGCATACGAAGAATGTTGTACTTCACGCCAAAATCGTAGGCGACCACGTGAAATTTCGCCGCAGCCTGCGTGCCAAAACCGGGCTTGCCGTCCAACTGGGGGTGAGCCAGTTGCCACTCGGTTTGTGTCCATGGATACGGCTCTGTGGCCGTGACCACCTTGGCCAAGTCAAGCCCGGACATGTTGGGCGCAGTTTTGGCAGCGGCAATTGCCTGGGCAATCAAGGTCGGTGTTGCAGCCTGACCGGGAGGCAGCGCCATGATGCATCCGTTCTGCGCGCCCTGATTGCGCAACTGGCGGGTGAGCTGGCGGGTGTCGATGTTGGCAATCGCGACGGTGCCCTCGCGAACAAGGTAGTCGCTCAAGGTCATCGTCTGGCGAAAGTTGGATGCCACCAGCGGCAAGTCCTTGATGATCAGGCCGGCCGCGAAGACCTTGCGGGCCTCAACGTCTTGCAGGTTGACACCGTAGTTGCCGATATGCGGGTAGGTAAGGGTAACGATCTGTTGACAATAGCTGGGGTCTGTCAGGATTTCCTGATACCCGGACATGGCGGTGTTGAATACAACCTCGCCGACAGTGGAGCCTGCGGCCCCTATTGAATTGCCATGGTAGACCGTGCCGTCAGCAAGCGCCAGAATGGCTATAGGAGAGGTTCCCTGGAGAGACAAAAGCACTGGGTACTCCGAATTGAATGCGGCTGACCCAAGCGTGCACAAGTAACAACTGAGTGTTGCTGCCGTGAATTTTGCTTTGTGAGGGGTTTGGCTTGTGTTGCGCTTGGGGCGACCGCGATTGGAAAAGCCTCTGATTATAGCGTGCCCCCACGCTCATCACTTCGTGTATCGCTGCCCCCCGAGGAGGCTAATTTCCCTTGGGGCGGCCCGGCGGGAAATTCCCGTTTCGGCACTACCAGATTGCTACTGAACTCGCATGCAGGCAGATCGCCGCTGCGGCTGCCACATTCAGCGACTCTTCCCCCCCCGGCTGGCCGATGCGCACTGACAGCGCGGCCCGGGCCAGCAGCTCATCGCAAACGCCCTGCCCTTCGTGGCCCATGACCCAGGCGCAGGGCTTGGGCAGGGGCTGGTCTTGCAGCAACTGGCCGACGTGCGAGCTGGTCACAACCAGGGGCACAGCCAGCGCCAGGAGTTCGGCCGCGTCCAGCCCCTCCACCAGGTGCAGGCCAAAGTGTGCCCCCATGCCCGCACGCAGCACCTTGGGTGACCACAAGGCGGAGGTGCCTTTGAGGGCCAGCACCTGCTGCACGCCAAAAGCCGCCGCGCTGCGCAGGATGGAGCCCACGTTGCCTGCGTCTTGCACCCGGTCGAGAATGACCGTGTGCGACTGCGGCTGAAGCAGTGTGTGCGGCGGCAACTCCATCACAAACCCCATCCGGGCAGGCGACTCCAGGCCACTGATCTCCTGAAACAGTTTGTCAGGAATTACTATCGTTTTAGGAGCTGCTTGAGCATACTCTACGGGGGCTAAGGGCCTGGACTCGGGGTTTTGCCAATATGACTCCGAAAACAGGCCCAAAACAGGTTTCAGGCCCCGTTTGAGCGCGGCGCGGCACAAATGGTCACCCTCCAGCCAGACGCGCGCCTGTTTGCGGTAGGCCGTGCTGTCTTGCGACAGCCGGCGCAGGTCTTTCAGCAAAGGGTTATCGCGCGACGTGATGTGGGTGACTGCCGATGCGGTGGGTGGGGGTGTAGTGGTCATGGCACCGCCTTATTGAGCGCCTTGACGCCCACGTCGCTGACGGGCCTGAACGTCATGCGGTGCTGCGGGCAGGCCCCATGCTCGCGCAGCGCCGCCATGTGCGCCAGCGTGCCGTAGCCTTTGTGGCCCGCAAACCCATACTGCGGGTACTGCAAGTCCAGCTCGGCGCACCAGCGGTCGCGGTGTACTTTGGCCAGAATAGAGGCCGCCGAAATGGCTGGAACCAGCGAATCGCCCCGCACGATAGCCTCGGCCAGCATGTCGAGCACTGGGATGCGGTTGCCGTCCACCAGCACTTTGGCAGGTTTGAGCCGCAGGCCCTCTACCGCGCGGCGCATGGCCAGCATGGTGGCTTGCAGGATGTTGAGGCGGTCGATCTCCTCTGCGCTGGCCTGCGCAATCGAGCAGCACAGCGCCTTGGCACGGATTTCATCAAACAGTTCTTCGCGGCGCAGTGCCGTGAGTTTTTTCGAGTCGGCCAGGCCTTGAATCGGATTGCGGTCGTCCAGAATAACGGCCGCCGCCACCACCGGCCCGGCCAGCGGCCCGCGCCCGGCCTCGTCCACGCCCGCCATAAGGCCGGGCGTGTCCCACGTCAGGGTGACCTGTTTAGCTTTCAAGAACTTTTTGGATCGCATCGGTGGCCAGCAGCGCTGTGTCACGCTGCAGCTCGGTATGCAGCGCGGTGAATTTGTGTTGTAACGCGGCTATTTTCGCAGGTGCGGTGTCATACGCGTCCAGCCAGTTCAGCACGGCACTGGCCAGCGCTTGCGGTGTGGCGGCATCCTGCAAAAACTCGGGCACCACGAAGTCCTCGCACAAAATGTTGGGCAGGCCCACCCAGGGCTGCAGCTTCTTGCGCTGCATGATTTGCCAGGACAGCCAATTCATGTTGTAGGCAATCACCATGGGCCGCTTGAACAGCGCCGCCTCCAGCGTGGCGGTGCCGCTGGCAATCAGCGTGACATCGCTGGCAGCCAGTGCGGTGTGCGACTGCCCGGTGAGAATCTGCACGTCGTCCAGCACGCCCGCCTGACGGGCCGCCTGCTGAATGGCATGCTTCAGGGCAGGAACCGCAGGTACTATGAATTTAATAGCTGGTTGAGCCCGTTTAACGAGGGCTACAGCCTGAAAGAACCTTGAAGCAAGGTATTTGATCTCGGATTGACGGCTACCGGGCAGCACAGCCACCACACGCGCATCGTCCCTCAAGCCGAGCTTGGCACGGGCAGCGCTTTTGTCCGGTTGCAGCGGAATCACGTTGGCCAGCGGGTGACCCACGTAGGTGGCGGCAATGCCATGCTGGGCCAGCAGTGCCACCTCGAACGGGAAAATGCACAGCACGTGGTCCACGCTCTGGCGAATATGCTCGACCCGGTCCGCCCGCCACGCCCAGATGGACGGGCTGATGAAGTGCACGGTCTTGATGCCTTGGGCCTTGAGGTCGCGCTCCAGGTTCAGGTTGAAATCGGGCGCATCGACGCCAATGAAAATACCGGGTGGTGTGGCCAGCAGCCGTGCCCTGAGCTGGTCGCGTATGCCGACAATTTCGCGGTAATGGCGCAGCACCTCGACATACCCACGCACCGACAGCTTTTCGCTGGGCCACCAGGCCTGAAACCCGCGCCGGGCCATTTGCGGGCCACCGATACCGGATGACTGTAGCTGGGGCCAGCGAGCCCGCATGCCATCGAGCAGCAACGCCGCCAGCAGGTCGCCAGACGCCTCTCCCGCCACCATGCTGACCCTGACCCCCACGCTTGCCATTGCATGTGCTGCGCTCAACTCGTCGCTCATGCCGAAAGAATCAGCGAACGATGCCGCGCTGCGGCGAAGTGCCCGCCAGAAACGACAGCATCATGTCCACATCCGGCGCAACTTCGGCATTCGTTTGCGACAGACCGGCAATCTGCGCCTTGGCCAGCTCCAGCGTGAGGTCATCCCGGTATAGCGCCTTGTGCATGGCCTTGATGGCTGCAATCCGGTCGGCAGAAAACCCGCGCCGACGCAGGCCCTCAAAATTCATGGAGCGCGCGCCAGCGGGCTGACCCTGGCACATCACAAATGGCGGCAAGTCGGCAAACAGCAGCGAGCACATGGCCGTCATGCTGTGAGCCCCCAGGCGCACAAACTGGTGCACCACAGTGAACCCGCCCAAAATCACCCAGTCGTCCACATGCACGTGCCCGGCCAGTTGCGAGTTGTTGGCAAAAATGGTGTTGTTGCCCACCACGCAGTCATGCGCCAGATGCACGTAGGCCATGATCCAGTTGTCGTTGCCCACACGGGTCACACCGGTGTCGCCGGGCGAGCCGATGTTGAAGGTGCAAAACTCGCGGATGGTGTTGCGGTCCCCAATAATCAGCTCGCAGGGCTCCCCGGCATATTTCTTGTCTTGCGGAATGGCTCCGAGCGAATTGAACTGAAAGATGCGGTTGTCGCGCCCGATGGTGGTGTGGCCTTCAATGACGCAATGCGCGCCAATGGTGGTGCCCGCCGCCACTTTCACATAGGGGCCAATGACCGTGTAGGGGCCAACGCAGACGGACGCGTCCAGTTCGGCCTTGGGGTCCACCAGCGCGGTGGCATGAATCGCGCTCACCCGACAGCCCTATTTGGCCGGGCTGATATTGCGCATGGCGCATGTCAGCTCGGCTTCAACGGCCAGCTCTTCCCCCACCATGGCGCGTGCCTTGAACTTGAAAATACCCGCCTTCATGCGCAGCAGTTCCACGTCAAGAGTCAGTTGGTCTCCTGGCTCCACCGGGCGCTTGAAGCGTGCGCCGTCAATACCGGCAAAGTAGTAAACCATTTCGTCGTTGGGTGACGTGTCCAGTGCGTCAAATGCCAACAGCGCAGCGGCCTGCGCCAGGGCTTCGAGCATCAGCACACCCGGCATCACCGGGCGATGGGGAAAGTGGCCTTCGAAAAAAGGCTCGTTGATGGTGACGTTTTTTAGCGCCTTGATGGTCTTGCCCTTGTCCAGCGCCAGCACCCGGTCCACCAGCAGAAACGGGTAGCGGTGCGGCAATTGCTTGAGGATTTTGTGGATGTCCATCATGGTTGTGTCGATTTCTTGATTGTGGTTTCCAGCACCCGGATCCGCTCACGCAATCCGTGCAATTGCTTGAGGGTGGCGGCATTTTTTTCCCAGGCCGCATTGTCGTCGATGGGAAACATGCCGGTGTAGTGGCCCGGCTTTGAAATAGACCGCGTCACCACCGAGGCCGCAGAAATATTCACATGGTCGGCAATGCTGAGATGGCCCAGCACCACCGCCCCGCCGCCCACGGTGCAATGCGCACCTATGCTTGCGCTGCCCGCCACGCCCACACACCCGGCCAGGGCGGTGTGCTTGCCAATGCGGACGTTGTGGCCGATCTGGATCAGGTTGTCGAGCTTCACACCGTCTTCAATCACGGTGTCTTGCAGCGCACCCCGGTCAATGCAGGTGTTGGCACCTATCTCCACATCGTTACCAATATGCACCGCACCGAGCTGTTCAATTTTTTCCCAGGTGCCATCGTTGGGCGCAAAGCCAAAGCCGTCGGCACCAATGACCACCCCCGCATGCAGAATGCAGCGCTCGCCCACCACGCAATCTTCACCAAGAGTCACCCGTGATTTCAGCACCGTGAAGGCACCAATGCGGGCACCCCGCTCCACCACGCACAGGGGGCCAATGAAAGCCTCCGGATGAACCTGGGCTTGCGGGTCAACCACGGCCGAGGGATGAATATGGGGAAGGGTTTGGGGTTGCACGGCAGCCGTGTCGCGTTCCCTGACCCGGTACTGCTTCCAGAGCTGCGTCACACGGGCAAAGTAAAGGTAGGGCTGGTCGGTAACGATGCAGGCCCCCCGCGCCGCCGCAATGGCTTGCATCTGCGGGTTCACAATGACACAGCCCGCTTTGGAAGCCGACAGCAAACGCTGGTACTTGGGGTGGCTGAGAAAACTCAAGCTATTCGACGTGGCAGACTCCAGCGGAGCCAGTGCCTCAATGGGCAGGTTGGGGTCGCCAAACAGCGCCCCACCGAGTGATTCGATGATGGAGCCTAGACGCAAAGGCACGCTGGGTCCGCCATCTTTGCGTCTCGATCTCTGGGCGCGTCAGCTACCGGGTCGCACCCGCGTTCAAGGCCTTGATCACTTTTTCAGTGATGTCGTGCTTGGGATTCACATAGACGGCTTCCTGCAGCACAAAGTCGTATTTCTCGGCTTCAGCAACCGACTTGACTACCTTGTTGGCGCGTTCCAGCACTTGTTGCAACTCTTCGTTTTTACGGGCGTTCAGGTCTTCCTGAAACTCGCGGCGCTTGCGCTGGAAGTCACGGTCCATCTCGACCAGTTGCTTCTGGCGCGTGCTGCGCTGGCTCTCGGACAGCGTGGGGGCTTCGCGCTCAAGCTTGTCGGCAGATGCCTTCAAGCTGGCGCCCAACTCCTGCATGTCTTTGTCCCGCTTTGCGAACTCCTGTTCCAGTTTCGCTTGCGCAGCCTTCGCGGTGTTGGCCTCTTTGAAAATACGGTCTGTATTCACAAAACCGATGCGAAACTCCTGGGCCTGGGATGCCAAAGCCACTGCGCCGAACAGCAGCCCAGTAGCGCATTGACGCAGAAAATACTTCATTAGAAAGAGGTTCCAATCTGAAATTGCAATGTCTGAATTCTATCGCCATCAAACGAACGGATAGGTCGGGCAAGGGCCAGTCGCAATGGGCCTACGGGTGAGATCCAGCTGATACCCACACCGGTTGACGCCCTCAGGTCAGCCGCACTGAACCCCTCATCAGCCCCGTAGATATTTCCGACATCAAAAAATCCGTATAGCCGCAGGGTGCGGTCATTACCTGCGCCCGGAAACGGAATCAGCACCTCCGTGTTGATGTTGATTTTCTTGGTACCGCCCAGATTGATAGCCGTAGCGGCATCGCGCGGTCCCAGGCTTCCCTGCTCAAATCCGCGCACTGATCCCAGGCCACCACCATAGAAATTCTTGAAAAGCGGGTAGGGACGGTCACCAATCGCGCTACCCCAACCCAACTCCACGTTAAACGCGCCAGTCACCTGCTTGGTAAACGGGTAGAACTGCTGATACTGATAGGTTGCCCTTAGGTAGCGCACATCACCGCCAATACCCCATTCACCCGTGGCCCGCTGGAAAACGCCTGAACTGGGTGCCAGCGCACTGTCGCGCCGGTCCCTGGCCCAGCCCACCGTCAAGGGTACGGCCACACTGGAATAACCGAACTGGTTTGCATAAATCTGGTAGGCGTTTGGCAACAACGAACCCGGAACGATTTCTGTTTTTTCCACGCCCATGCCAAAGTACACCGTATCACTTTCGGTGAAGGGCACACCAAACCTCAGACTGCCACCAGAGGTGATCAGTTGGTAATAGCTTTGGTCCTGGTAAGGGCTGGAAGTACGGTGATAGACGTCAACAGTGCGGGATACACCGTCGGTTGTGAAATAAGGGTCAGTCGTGCTGAACACGATGGCCCGATTGATCTTGCTGGTGTTGACCTGGATACCCAGCGAGTTGCCTGAGCCAAATGCATTTTCCTGCTTGAGACCGAATGACAAGCCCAAACCATCACTACTGGAGAAGCCTGCGCCGATGCTCAGGCTGCCGGTTGGCTTTTCAGTCACATGGATCGTCAGGTCCACCTGGTCGGGCGTTCCAGGCACCTCACGCGTATCAATGTTCACGTCTTTAAAATAGCCCAGACGGTCAACACGGTCCCGTGACAACTTGATCTTGTCGGCGTCGTACCACGATGCTTCAAACTGCCTGAACTCGCGCCGCACCACTTCATCACGGGTCCGGCTGTTGCCCGCCACATTGATTTGCCTCACGTAGGCACGGCGTGACGGCTCGCCCTGCAGCACCAGCGCCACCCGATTGTTCGTGCGGTCGATTTCCGGACGCGCCTCCACCCTGGCAAACGCATAACCGAAATTGCCGTAGTAATCGGTGAACGCTTTCGCAGTCTGCGCGACCTGATCAGCGTTGTAGGCTTCACCCGGACGAATAGTCACCAATGACTTGAATTCTTCGTCCTTGCCCAGGTAATTTCCTTCCAGCTTGATGCTCGATACGACGTAGCGCTCGCCCTCGCTCACGTTAATCGTGATCGCAATGTCTTTTTTATTCGGAGAAATGGCAACCTGGGTGGAGTCAACCTTGAATTCCAGATAGCCACGGGTCAAATAATAGGACTGAAGCGATTCGAGATCCGCATTGAGCTTGGCGCGCGCGTAGCGGTCTGCCTTGGTATACCAGCTAAGCCAGCCCCCAGTATCCAGGTCAAACAAATTGCGCAGCGTTGACTCGGAGAACGCGTTATTGCCCACGATGCGGATTTCATTGATCTTGGCAGCTTCGCCTTCCGTAACGCTGAAAACCAGATTGACCCGATTGCGCTCGATGGGCGTGACCGTCGTAACGACCTCCGCCCCATACAGGCTGCGGTTGATGTACTGGCGTTTGAGTTCCTGCTCGGCCCGGTCAACCAGCGCCTTGTCAAAGGGGCGGCCATCGGTCAGACCGACATCGCGAAGCGCTTTTTTTAGAACGTCCTTGTCGAACTCCTTGATACCGGCAAACTCTACATCGGCCACCGTGGGACGCTCCTCAACGATCACGACCAGCACGTCACCGTTGATCTCAAGGCGCACATCCGTGAACAGCCCCAGGGCAAAAAGAGCGCGGATCGCCGAAGAACCCTTGTCATCGTTGTAAGTGTCGCCCACGCGCACCTGGATGGAGGCAAAAATGGTGCCCGCCTCGACCCGCTGCAAACCTTCAACGCGAATGTCACGAACCTGGAACGGTTCAACGGCCCAGGCCGTGTTGGCAACAAAGGCTACGGCAACCAGTGCGGAAACAGCATGCAAGCGAAAACGTTTGAATTTCATTTTTTGATGTAGATCAGGCCAGCACTACCTGCTGGCACCGGGAGTTCACCCAAGAAGTCGGTTAATGTCGTTGAAAAAAGCGATTGACATCATCAGCAACAGCACAGCGACCCCGCCACGCTGCAAGCGTTCCATCCAGGCTTCAGACACAGTATTCCCGGTCAAGCCCTCCCAAAGATAATACATCAGGTGTCCACCATCAAGAACCGGTAATGGCAACAGGTTCAGCACCCCCAGACTAACGCTAATCAAGGCTAAAAAAACCAGATATTGGGTCATCCCCAAGTTTGCCGACTTGCCAGCATATTCCGCGATAGTGAGGGGTCCGCTGAGGTTTTTGAGAGATGCCTCACCTATCACCATCTTGCCCATCATGCGCAACGTCAGTAATGAGACCTCGCCCGTGCGCACCACACCGTTCCAGAGCCCGGTGATGACGCCATAGCGCACCGTCATGAATTCTGGTGGCGCGCCAACATAGGCACCGATGCGTCCAATCTGAACATTACCCTCCGTTTTTAACTCTGGTCGGACGCTGAGCTCAAGGCTTTGTCCACCTCGTTCAATGACCCACAACTTGACCACTGGCTCGCCGCCGGAAATCGATGCACGTATCAAGTCCCGCAACTGCTGGCCATCCACCACAGCGACCGACCCAAGTCTGCGCACCAGATCGCCTTCGCGCAAGCCTGACCTGGCGGCAGCACCATCCGGCATGACATCGCCGATGACCGGTCGCGTCAACGGGGAAACCAGGCCAATTTTGCGGAATAGCTGGGCATCAGCATCCGCAGCGCCTATCGCACTTAGCTTCAGCAGGACTTCGGTGGATTCATCCGCATAGGCTTTGCCCGAGCCTTCGCGCATCGGCGCACTTACGGTTAATTTGACATCGCGCCCTTCCAGCGCGCCACGGGTCAGTAGCCAACGCAAGTCCTCGAAGGATTCAATCACATCAGGCTGCGCCCCATCAAAACCTGCGGCTTTCACCAGTTCGCCGCCAACCAGTCCGGCCCGTTCGGCCACCGAACCCGACACCGGGCTGGCAAGAATGGCCTTGGGCTGCTCGACCCCTATCCAGTTCACGACCGAGTAGAGGAATACCGCCAGCAGCAAATTGGCCGCGGGTCCGGCAGCCACAATCGCAGCGCGTGATCGCAGGGGCTGCGTGTTGAATGCCAGGTGGCGGTCCTGCGGTGCCACTGGCGCCTCACGCTCATCCAGCATTTTGACGTAGCCGCCCAACGGAAAGGCA
>JANOAP010000553.1:0-7142 GCA_031411175.1 Rhodoferax sp.
GTCCACCGCTTTGTCGGGGTTGGGAATCTCGACCTGCGTGAGCAGCTCGACGCAACGCGCACGCGCCTCCTGCTTGGACATCTTCAGGTGCAGCAGCAGCACTTCCATGATCTGGTTGCCGACCGTGTGCACCGGCGACAGCGATGACATGGGCTCCTGGAAGATCATGGCGATTTCGGCACCGCGCACCGCGCGGATCTCGGCACCGCGACGGTTGAGCTGGGCCAGGTCCACACTGCTGCCGTCCGGGCGGTGCAGCAGCATGGAGCCGCCCACAATGCGGCCCGGCTCATCGACGATCTGCAAGATAGAGCGCGCTGTAACGCTTTTGCCGCTGCCGCTTTCGCCCACCACGCACAGCGTCTTGCCGCGCAGCACATCAAACGACACGCCATCGACCGCCTTGATGGTTCCGTTGCGCACCGGGAAGTGGGTTTGTAGGTTGCGTACTTGAAGCAGAGGGGGATTGGGATCTGAATTCATGGGGCTATTTCGCTTTCAATTCAGAAACACCGCAGAACTGGCTTTGCCAGGCTGCTGGTGTTGCCCCCAGCAAGGGGGAAAGCGAAGCGACACGCAGTGCGCATAACCGGGGGGTGAGCAATTCTTGAAATCATTTGTTGTAGGGGTCAGAGGCATCACGCAGGCCATCGCCCAGGAAGTTCAGTGCAATCACCGCGATCACCACCGCCACGCCAGGCGCAAACAGCCAGGGTGCTGTGGCAATGGAGCGGATGTTCTGCGCTTCGCGCAACAGCACACCCCAGGAAATGGTGGGCGGCTGCAGGCCCAGACCAAGGAAACTCAGCGAGGTCTCCGCCAAAATCATGGCCGGTATGGCCAGCGAAATCGACGCAATGATGTGGCTCGCAAAACTGGGCAGCATGTGGCGGAAGATGATGCGCCCCTCAGAAGCACCGTCCAACCGCGCGGCCGTGACGAACTCTTCCGTGCGCAGGCTCAGAAAGCGCCCGCGCACCACGCGCGCCAGTTGCGCCCAACCTGTCAGCGACAAAATCAATGTGATCATGAAATAGTTCAGCGTGGCAGGCCAGTTTTGCGGCACGGCAGCCGATGCGGCCAGCCAGATAGGAATGGTGGGCAGCGACAGCACAAGCTCAATCACGCGCTGGATCACAAAGTCAATACGCCCTCCGTAATAACCCGAGATGCCGCCCAGCACGATTCCGATGGTGAGCGCCAGAAACACCCCCACCAGGCCCACCGACAGCGAAATCTGCGTGCCCACCATGATGCGGCTGTAAACACAACGGCCCAGCCGGTCTGCCCCGAAGAAGAACAGCGGCTGGCGCGTATTCTCTGACGCGAACAAGTGAATGCTGGTGCTGAACAAGCCCAGCACCGAGTACTCGTAGCCCCGCGCGAACATCTGCAGGTAGACCTTACGCTGGGGGTCTTCCTGGTAGATGGACGCCAGCGTTTTGGGGTCACGCTTGAGCACGTAGGGGTGAATATACGGGCGGATGGACCAGCCGCCATCAGCCGCCGTGTCAATCAGGTGCAAGCCCTGCGGCGGGTGAAACGCCGCACGCGCGTTTTGCTGCGACGGGTCATTGACCGCAAAGAACCCCGGAATCACAGCGACGATGTACAGGGCCGCCGTGACCACCAGGCCGGCCATGGCCAGACGATGCCGCTTGAAGGCCCACCACACCAGTTGCCATTGCGAGGCAACCGCCATGCGGGTGGATGCGCCCGATTCTTCCGCCGGTGCTGCGGTGGCGATGGCGCTAGTCATTCCAGGCGGATGCGTGGGTCAACCAGCGCCAGCAAAATGTCACTGACCAGCGAACCGAGCACGGTCAGCATGCAGATCAAGAGGATGAAGGCACCGGCCAGGTACATGTCCTGGCTCATCAGCGACTGAAGCAGCAGCGGCCCGGCGGTGGGCAGGCTCAGCACAATCGCAACGATGATGGAGCCCGAGACCAGGTTGGGCAACAGCCAGGCAATGGTCGAGATGAACGGGTTGAGTGCCAGCCGCAGCGGGTATTTGACCAGCAGCGCGAACTCCGACAGGCCCTTGGCCCGCGCGGTAGTGACGTAAGGCTTGTGCAGCTCGTCCAGCATGTTGGCGCGCATCACGCGGATCAGGCTGGCGGTGCCTGACACGGCCAGAATCACCACCGGAATCCACAGGTGCGACAGCAGGTCAATCACCTTGGCGATGCTCCAGGGTGCTGTCAGATACTGCTCTGAAAACAGCCCGCCCACGTTCTGGCCGAAGTGCACTGCGGCCACATACATCAGCACCAGGGCCAGCAGAAAGCTGGGGATCGCCAGCCCCAGAAACGACAGGCCCGTGACGATGTAGTCAGCCACCGAGTATTTCTTGACAGCCGAGAATACGCCGACCGGCAGGGCAATGCCCCAGGTGACGAGCAGTGCAGAAAACGTCAGCAGCAGCGTGAGCACCATGCGCTCCCAGATCAGGTCGCCTACGGGCTGCTGCCACTCAAAGCTCAGGCCAAAATCACCATGCAGGACGATGTTGGATATCCACTTCCAGTACTGGATGATCATGGGCTGATCCAACCCGAAGCGGCTGCGCAGGTCTGCCGCCGTGTTCTGGTCCACCACCTCGTTGGAGGCGGCCAGCGTGGCAATGTAGGTGGTGACATAGTCGCCCGGAGGCAACTGGATCAACACGAATGACAGAAAGCTGACCGCGATCAGAAACGGCAGCATCCATAGCAGCCGCTTGGCAATGAAAACCAGCATCGCGCGTCAGGCGCGTGTGAAGAAGAACTGCTGTGGCAGCGCCGGACCCGGATTGGGCCAGGACCAGGCGCTGGGGTAGCTCTTGGGCACGTTCTGCAGGTTGTTCTTGGCAATGCCGAAGGTGTTGACGGCCAGGCAAACGCCCACCGTCTCAAACGCATCGGCCGTCATGTCAAACAGGCGCTTCATCAGCTCGGCGCGTTTTTTCAGGTCGGCCGTGGCCTGGGCATCGTCAAACAGTTTCTTGCGCTGCTTCTGGCTGTCTGGTGGCTCCTGACCATCTTTACCGTTCGAGGCAAACCACACCGTCCAGGGAATGGCGTAACGCGAGCCCTGCGGATGCTGGGCATAGTAGTCACGCGGGTCTAGCATGGGGTCCAGCCCGCCGGGGCCGCTCCATACGGCGGCGTCATGGTCATTGCTGTCGCCACGCGTGTAGTACAGCGCACGCTCGATGGTGTTGACCTTGATGTCCACACCAATGTCGGCCCAATGGCGTTTGATCAGCTCCAGCGAATCCACCGCATCGGGGTTCAGCGTGGGGATGACGTCAATCGAGAAGAACACCTTTTGCCCGTCGGGGCGCAGGCGGAACTTCTGCGCGTCGCGCTTGCTGTAGCCAATGCGGTCCAGAATTTCATTGGCCTGCTTGGGGTCGAAGCTGGTGAACTGGTGTGCCAGTTTTTCATGGAACCAGGGGTGTCCGGGGCGCGGGCCGGTTTGGTAAGGCTCGGATTGGCCCAGATAGACCAGGTCGATAATTTCCTTGCGGTTCATGCCAAGAGACAGCGCCTGGCGGAACTGCTTGTTGGCAAACATCTCGCGCATCTTCGGGTCTTTGTGCGTCATGTTCAGGTAGATCTGCACTTGCTGCGCGCCGGCATTGACCAGCTCGATCAGGCGGTAACCGCCCTTTTGCATGTTTTGCGACAGCGTGGGCTTGTTTTGCAGCGAGTCAATATGACGCTCCTGGATGTCAAGCTTGCCGGACAGCGCGTCGAGCATCAGCGACTCAACGTCTTGCGCAATGCTGAAGCTCAAGCGGTCGATGTAGGGCAGTTGCTGGCCGGTCTGGTCCACCTGCCAGAAGTAGGCATTGCGCTCCATGACCACACGGGTGACACCGCCGGAATAGGCTTCGGTGACAACCCACGGGTCCAGCGTTGGCTTCTCCACATTGCCCCAGCGCGCGGGGATTTCGATGTCGCCACACTTGCTGCGAAACAGCGCCGCCCAGTCGTTAAGGTTGGCCGCCTTGGCCACGGCACCCACGTTGGCGTTGTACTT
Organism: Rhodoferax sp.; assembly: GCA_031411175.1. Taxonomy (GTDB): domain Bacteria; phylum Pseudomonadota; class Gammaproteobacteria; order Burkholderiales; family Burkholderiaceae_C; genus JANYCG01. The sequence continues at coordinate 4,030 of JANOAP010000553.1, forward strand.
GGGATGGAACTGGCTGCAATAGTGCTTGGGGAACAGCGTGGGGTATTGACCCAGTGGCGTTGCCAATTGCTCCAGGAACATGGCGTACGGGCTGGCGAAGGCAAACTTCACCGCCGTGTCGCTGACCTTGGTGACCTGCGCCGGCTTACCTGCAATGGCCAGCATGCCCGGCACGGTTTTGTACAGCTCCGAATTCTTGGCGCAGTCTTCTATGGAGAAAACAATATCGTCTGCAGTAAACGGCTTGCCGTCAGACCACTTCATGCCGGGCCGCAGATGGAAGGTGAACTCGGTGGACGTGGCATTCACCTCCCAGCGGGCTGCGACACAAGGCAGCACTTCGGTGAACGCCAGGTTCCAGCGCACCAGCCCCTGGTTACCCACCATGCGCAGAATACCATTGTGGTCTGCACTGCCGCGCAAGCCGCGCCGCAGGGCACCGCCATACACACCCACCTTTTCGGCCTGAATCACCAAGGGCACAGACGGCAGGCGCTGGGCCAGCGCTGGCAGCTTGCCATCCGTCACCATCTTGGCCAGCGTGGGAGCCTCTTTGGAGGCCTGTGCCAGTGCATTGCCGCCGACGCCTGCCAGTGCCGCCGCAGCGGCAAAGCCCTTGAGCACGATGCGTCGGCCCACGCCGGCGCGTGGACTGGATTTTGGGGTCTGGATTGGTTTGGACATGACGTTCTCCTGATGAAGTGTTCGACGAGTACTTTGTCAGACAAATTTTGAATGGTCAACCAAGGTAAACCCTAACAACCACACTAGCACCCAAAAATCTCGTGCAAATGCAAGAATTGGAACTGAATATTTCCATTATTTGTCTTACTTATTTTAAGATGTCATACAATAACGTTGCAAAGCCTGGGTGCAATGTCGCACCGCCCTGTTGATCGGACCGCGCATGAAAACCCTCGCCATCACCTTGGATGAATTCGCAGCTTCGGTGCTGGCGGTGCCGCCTTTGGCCCGCAATGCCGACTTCTCGCTGAACGCCCCGCAGAACCTGAAGCTGATCCGCCACATGGAGGCGGGAGGCCACAAGGTCATGCTGTACGCAGGCAATGCCAACGTTTACCACTGCTCGCTGGACGACTATGCCCAGTTGCTTCAACTGCTGGCTGAGAACACGGCATCAACCACCCGCGTCATCCCGGCCATCGGCCCGGATTTTGGCAAGATGATGGACCAGGCCCGGCTGTTTCGGGGCACGGACTACCGCACTGCCATGGTGTTGCCAATGCAGGGGTTCACCACACCCGAGGGCGTGGCCAAGGGTATTGAGCGCTTTGTGGCGCTGGCCGGGTTTCCGGTCACGCTGTACATCAAGAGCGAGTCATACATTGACATTGCCACACTGGGCAAGCTGGTGGATAACGGCAGCGTTCTGGCCGTCAAGTACGCCGTCGTGCGGGATGACCCCCTGAATGACCCCTACCTGGACGCCATGGTGCAGCGCTTGGGCGCGTCGCGTATTGTGAGCGGCATGGGCGAACGCCCGGCTGTGCAGCACCTTGCCAAGTTCGGCCTGGCGTCGTTCACCACGGGCTCCGGGTGCATCGCACCCAAGGCCTCGATGGCCATGTTCAATGCACTGAAGCGGCACGATGTGGCTGCAGCCGAGGCATTGCGTGCGCGGTTCATGCCGATGGAAGATATTCGCGAGTCGATCTCGCTGATCCGGGTCTTGCATGATGCCGTTAGCTTGTCGGGCCTGGCCGATATGGGCTCGCAGTTACCGCTGCTCAGCGCCAGTCCAAGCGAGCGCCTGGCCGACATCAGGGTGGTGGCTGAATCCCTGCTGGCGTTTGAAAACGGCTTTAGCGGCCAGTAAGCAAGCCCCCTCGTCATGAACGCGTTACCCGGAGTTGGCCTGGTTGACCGCGTGTACCGCGAGATCATGGGGGCGATCATGAGCGGCGAGTTTGTCGAGGGCGACAAGCTGCCTACCGAACTGGCCCTGACCGAGCGCTTTGCGGCATCCCGCCCCACCATCCGCGAGGCTTTGTCGCGCCTGCGGGCCGACGGCATCACCAGTACCCGCCAGGGCTCGGGCACCATCGTCAAGCGCCGCCCCGACCCGGACCTGCCCCGCTTCACGCCACTGGAAACTATTTCGGATGTGCAGCGCTGCTTCGACTTCCGCCTGGTCGTGGAGAGCGGCGCCGCAGCGCTGGCGGCCACGGAGGCCAGCGACGCCGCGCTGGAAGAAGTGGAGCTGCGGTTTCGTGAGCTTGACACCGTGATTACAGAACAGACGCTGGGCTCGGGTGAGGATTTCAACTTTCACCTGGCTGTGGCGCGTGCGTCAGGCAATCAGTTTTTTGTGTCGGCCATCGCGTCCATGCGCGAGCAGGTGCTGGTCAGCATGACGCTGATGCGCAACCTGTCGCTGTTGAAAAGTGTGGAGCGCCAGCGCCTGGTGCAGGCCGAGCATGAAGTGATTCTGGCCGCCCTCAAACGGCGCAACCCGGAAGCGGCAGGCCTCGCGATGCGACAGCATCTTGAGAATGCCCGCAACCGGATGTTCGGCAAGTAACCGCTATAAATTAAATAGCTATCCAAGCCCGTTTGACGGGGTCTAAAGGCAAATTTCGTGCTTTTTTACACTGGCTTAGAGCTTTGCGGTCGCCTTGGCCCGCTTGCCCAGCTCAATCTTGGCAATCGCGTTGCGGTGCACTTCATCGGGTCCATCCACGATGCGCACGGTGCGCTGATGCGCATAGGCCTCTGCCAGCCAGAAATCCTGACTCACGCCGGCCGCGCCATGCGCCTGGATCGCCCAGTCCACCACTTTGCAGGACATGTTGGGTGCCACCACCTTGATCATCGCGATTTCGGCACGGGCGTCCTTGTTGCCCACGGTGTCCATCTTCCAGGCGGCGTTCAACGTCAGCAGACGGGCCTGGTCAATCATGCAGCGTGACTCGGCGATGCGCTCATGCCAGACGGATTGCTCTGCCAGGGGCCTGCCGAAAGCGACGCGCTCCTGCAGCCGGTCGACCATCATCTCGAGTGCGCGTTCGGCGGCGCCGATCGAGCGCATGCAGTGGTGGATGCGGCCCGGCCCGAGGCGACCCTGGGCGATCTCGAAGCCGCGTCCCTCGCCG
>JANOAP010000554.1:0-9203 GCA_031411175.1 Rhodoferax sp.
CTTCACCGAAGTGGTGGGTGCTGGCCCCAGCAAAATTTGCGATATTTTGGGTGTGGGCATGTTCGACAGTTGCGAGATTCGGGTGCACCCCACGGGCAGTGCCATCGCCCGCATGGGCACTATTTCGCAAGGCCAGGGCCATCAGACCACCTATGCCCAAATCATCGCCACAGAATTGGGTTTGCCGTCTGAAGTGATTCAGGTGGAAGAGGGCGACACCAGCACCGCACCGTATGGCCTGGGCACTTATGGCTCACGCTCCACGCCGGTGGCGGGTGCCGCCATTGCGCTGGCTGCCCGGAAGATTCATGCCAAGGCCAAGAAGATTGCCGCCCACTTGCTGGAAGTGAGCGAAGCCGATCTGGAATGGGAAATTGACCGCTTCAAGCAGCGCGGCAATGACGACAAGTTCAAAACCATGAAAGACATTGCCTGGGCCGCCTACAACCAGCCACCCCCTGGGCTGGAGCCTGGCCTGGAGGCCGTGCACTACTACGACCCGCCCAATTTCACCTTTCCGTTTGGTGCCTACGTGTGTGTGGTGGACATCGACAAAGGCACGGGCGAGACCAAGATTCGCCGCTTCTACGCGCTGGACGACTGTGGCACACGTATCAACCCGATGATCATCGAAGGCCAGATTCATGGTGGTCTGACCGAAGGGTTTGCGGTGGCCATGGGGCAACTGCTGTCGTTTGACAAGCAGGGCAACATCCAGGGCAATTCGCTGATGGATTATTTCTTGCCCACGGCCGTGGAAACCCCGCATTGGGAGACCGACTACACCGTGACCCCGTCGCCGCACCATCCCATTGGTGCCAAGGGCGTGGCCGAATCGCCGCATGTGGCCAGTATCCCCACGTTCTCAAACGCCATGGTGGATGCGTTTGCCCACCTGGGTGTGACGCACTTTGACATGCCTTATTCGGCCTACCGGGTGTGGAAGCAGCTCAAGGCTTCAGGATTGGCTAGATGAATGGAAGGCAATATCGACAAGCAGTACCCTGTTGCTGCGAGCATGGAAGCAGCCTGGGCCGTGCTGTCCAACATCAACGAGCTGGCCACCTGCATGCCCGGTGCACAAATCACCGCGCAGGTAGACGACACGCATTACAAAGGCAGCGTGCGCGTGAAGGTCGGCCCGGCGGTGGCGGCCTTTGCGGGCGACATTGAAGTGCAGGCGGTAGATGCTGCGGCCCGCACCTTGACCTTGCTGGGCAAGGGCGCTGACAAAGGCGGCTCGTCCGCGTCCATGCAGCTCAATGCCTCGCTGGTTCTGGCAGCCGACGGCAGCACCGCGTTGGTGGGCAAGGCGGCGGTGATTGTGAACGGCAAGTTCGCCCAGTTTGGCGGGCGCATGATGGCCTCGGTGTCCGACGTGATCCTGGCGCAGTTTGCCGAGACGTTTTCGCAGAAGGCCCAGGCCTTGCAGGCCAGCATGGCACCGGCGGTGGCAGCTATGGATGCACAGGCGCAGGGCGCGGCACAGGCGGGTGCATCGGCCTCATCGGCTGACGCAGTGCCTGCGAGTGCGGTGCCTGCGGTGGCCAGGGTGCAAGCCGTGGCTGCCCCCAAAGAACTGAACGCCCTGTCTTTGGTGTGGGCCATGATCTCCAACTTCTTCGCCAGTCTGTTTGGCCGCAAGACCTGAGTCTTTTTTGTCATGGGCATGAACCTGGAAAGCGCATCGTCTCCCCCAGCACAGACACCGCAAGGCCTGCGCGAGCGACTCTTCAACGCCGGTTACGTGGCCGACGAAGACCTAGCCAGCCTGGTCTGGATGGGCCTCACGCTGAAGCGCCCCCTGTTGCTGGAGGGGTCTGCCGGTGTAGGTAAAACAGCGCTGGCGGCTGCCTGTGCCCGCGCATTGGGTCGCCCGCTGCTGCGCCTGCAATGTTATGAGGGCCTGGACCTGAGCCAGGCGGTTTACGAGTGGAACTACAGCCGCCAACTGCTGGAGATACGGCTGGCGGAGCTGGATCGCCATGTTGACCCGGCAGAGGCCCAAACGCAGAGAGCAGCCCTGCGGGAGAGCCTGTTTTCAGAAACCTACCTGCTGGAGCGCCCGCTGCTTCAGGCCATACGCTGCGAGTTGCCCTGCGTCTTGTTGATTGACGAAATAGACCGCGCCGACGAGGCGTTTGAAGCCTTTCTGCTGGAGATGTTGTCGGAGTACCAGGTGACCGTGCCCGAAATTGGCACTCTGCACGCGCGCAGCAAACCGCTGGTGGTGTTGACCAGCAATGGCACACGCGACTTGTCCGATGCCCTGCGCAGGCGTTGCCTATTTCATTACCTCGACTTCCCCACGCTGGCCCGCGAGACACAGATCGTGCGTACCCTGGTGCCCGAGGCCGCTGGCCGTCTGGTGGAGGAGGCCGTGGCCTTTGTGCAGCGCCTGCGCAAAGACGACCTGGACAAAATACCTGGCGTGGCCGAAACGCTGGACTGGGTGCGGGTGTTATTTCACCTGGGCCATACCGAGTTGCCGGTTGACCCCGCCGTGCTGGTGCCTACGCTGGCGGCGTTGCTCAAAACCCGCAACGACCGCTGGCAGACCACCGCAGAACGTGTGGGCAAGCTGACAGATGGCCCACGTATTGGCCAGGATGTAGGCGTGGCTGGCGGCATGAAATAGTGGAATGACATCCAATAGAGTTGCCACCGACCCCCGAGCCCGCCTGGGCGAATTCGCCACCTACCTGCGGGAGCACGGCTTTGTGCTGGGTTATGCCGAGGTAGAACTCATGACCCGTGCCGCCGCTGCCTTGCCTTTAACCCAGTGGCCACGTATCGAGGCGTTGTGGCGTGGCATCACCTCGGGCAGTCGCACGCAGTGGCTCAGATATACCGAGCTGCACCGCGCCTTCTGGTTCCCGCACCAGGTTAAGGGAAGCACCCGCAGCAGTGGTACGACGAAGCGTGCACGCACCCTGCCAGAGCTGGTGGAGCAGATGCACAAGGAGCAGGGCGCTACACCGCCGCCACCTACGGGCACACCCAACGACCAGCAACAGGGCACACAACAAGCCGCACAACAAGAAGCCAAAGGAGAAGGCGATGAGAGCACCACCCCGCCCCAAGCCCAAGGGGGTGCTAGCCGCACTGAGGCGCTGGAAAACCGCGACTTCAAAGACTGGTTGCCCCAGGACATTGACCGGTTCGACACGCTGGTAGAAGACTTTCGCCGCCGCCTGCGCACCAAGCTGTTGCGCCGCTGGCAGCCGCACCCCAGCAGTGGCAGCATCCACCTGCGCCGTTCCCTGCGTAGCGCACTGGCTACGGGCGGCGAGCTGGTCAAGCTGCACCACGTGCAACGCCAGCGCCGCCTGCCGCATGTGGCCCTGCTGGTGGACGTGAGCCGCTCCATGGAAGTACATGCACAGTTCTACCTGCGGCTGGCCCGTACGTTTGTGGAGGTCATGGACGCACGCGCCTTTGTGTTCCACACCCGCCTGGCCGAGGTTACCCCGCTCATGAAGCAGACCAACCGGCGTATTCAGGAAAAGATCAACGCGGTGACCTTTGGGTTTGGCGGTGGCACCCGTATTGGCACCTGCCTGCACACCGCGCTGCACCAGCACCTGGGGCGTGGCTGTGCCCGGCCCTTGGGGCAGGGTGACTTGTTCATGGTGTTCAGTGATGGGTTTGACACGGACGAGCCCCACGTCTTGGCCGACGTGTTGGCCCAGGTGCGGGCACGCGGCGCACGTGTATGCTGGCTACACCCCACGGTGCAGGTGCCTGCGTCCACCGCCATGGCTGCAGCGGCCCAACACGTGACACGTTTCATGCCCGCCCACAACCTGGCTAGCCTGTCGCGTCTGCATGAACTTTTAACTTGATGGAGGCAACACCATGGGATGTCTACTGAAACAGGGCGGTGGCCTGCACGCCAGGCTGCGCGTAGCCGCTGTGCTGCTGGCCGCAGGCGAAGGCAAACGCATGGGCGGTGTGGCCAAGCCGCTCATCACACTGCAAGGTGTGCCGCTGATCAAACGCCAGTTGATTGCGCTCAGTGGTGCGGGCGTGGACGAGGTGGTGGTGGTCACCGGCCATGCCCGCGAAGCCATAGAGGCGCAGGTGCAGAGCTTCCCAGTGACCCTGGCGCACAACCCCGATTTCGGCCGTGGCCAGCAAGGTTCGGTGCGCATTGGCTTGCAGGCTTTAAGCGGCGCGTTTGATGCGGTGTTTGTGGTGCTCGCCGACCAGCCGCTGATTGCCGCTGCCGACCTCACCGAGCTGATGAGCGCTTTCAAGCGGCGGCCAGCGGGGCACATTGTGGTGCCGGTGGTTTCCAGAGAAGATAGCGATCTTGCAGGCCAGCGCGGCAACCCCATCCTGCTGGACGACGTGGCCCTGGCGAAAATTTTGGCCAGTGACCTGCAACTGGCTTGCCGACACCTCATCGAGCGCCAGCCCGAGATGGTGCACATCCACCGCACCACCAACACCCGCTTTACCACCGATCTGGACACCCCTGAAGACATGCAGCAATTGGCCCAGCGCACTGGTTGGCAGCTGGCCTTGCCGTCTGGTTTTGGAGCCTGATGCCAAGGCCAGAAATTTGTGATCCATCGCCAGCTCAATTGACGAGCTGGTGAGAGCTGTCACGCAATTCGTGCATAAAAGCGCGACCCACCGTGATTTCTGCCGCAGCAGCACCTCAAATTACCCTGCCGACAATCACCCAGCCGAATTTGGCAGGCTGCTCTGTATGCAGAGCTTGGTTCCCAACCGCACCGCTATTTTTTTACCGGAATCACCGTGCCCGCCGGTACCGGCACCGCCGTCACGCTGTTTTGTGGTGAGCCTTCAATCAGCCGGTCAGAGTAGGTCAGATACACCAGCGTGTTGCGTTTTGCGTCCACCATGCGCACCACGCGCAGCTTTTTGAAGACCAGTGAAATGCGCTCGCTGTACATCTCTTCTTGTTGGTCCAGCGGCTTGCCGCCAAAGCTGATCACACCCGTCTGGCGGCACGCGATGGAGGCTTCGGCCTTGTCCTCGGCCAGCCCCAGCGCGCCCTTGATGCCCCCCGTTTTGGCGCGCGACACATAGCAGGTGACCCCCGCCACCTTGGGGTCGTCATAGGCTTCCACCACGATCTTGTGGTCTGGGCCGATGAGTTTGAAAACAGTGTCTACTGCGCCGATTTCTTCGCTGCTGGCGAAGCCGCAGGCGGTGATGAAGAGGGCGAGGGCGGCGAGAGTGAGGGGAAGTTTTTTCATAAAGTCTCCTTGTGAGATTGCTACGCAATTAATAGCTTCTTGAGCTTATGGTACGGTGCCTAGAGGCTGTTTTGATGCTTGAGAATCGAAAAATATTGTCTTTGTGAGGGCGGAAAACAAGTGCTTGTATTGTGCTGCTTGCCAGGTCAGAAAGACTGACTTCAATGTCACAGTCTGTTTGACATGCAAGTAAATACCTGCATATAATTCAACCAACAACAACCCCCAAGGAAAATTAATCGCAACGGAACACAACTTGGACATCGACAAAGTATTCAAGGCACTGGCCGACCCGGGCCGCAGGCGCCTGCTGGACCAGCTGCGCAGCGACAACGGCCAGACCCTGACGGCGCTGTGCGAACACATGGACATGACGCGCCAGGCGGTCACGCAGCACTTGCAGCAACTGGAGGCGGCCAACCTGGTGGCGGTGATCTGGCAGGGCCGTGAAAAGCTGCACTACCTGAACCCTGTGCCACTCTTTGAGATTCAGGAGCGCTGGATCAAGAAATTTGAACGCAGCCGCCTGGGCGTGCTGCTGACCCTTAAAACCCAACTGGAAGGACTCGAAAATGAAAATGGAAACGGAAGTGAAAAAACCTGACTTTGTGTATGTGACCTACATCGCCACCACGCCCGAGAAGCTCTGGCAGGCGCTGATGGATGTGGACCTGATGGCCCAATGGTGGGTGGACCCCAAAGCAGGCTGCGCCCGCGTGAACGTGTCGGACTGGAAGCCGGGGTCCACATGGGAACACCGGCGTGCCGACGGCTCGGGCGTGGTTGACATCGTTGGCAAGGTGATCGAGGCCACGGCGCCCAAGCGTCTGGTGTACAGCTGGGCCAGGCCGGGCGAGGTGGCTGACGAAGCCAAACACTCACAGGTCACCTTTGACATCCTTCCTTACAGCAATGGCCTGGTCAAGCTGACGGTGGCCCATGACGACCTGGCCAAAGACCCCGCCATGTTATCCGGCGTGTCAGGCGGCTGGCCCACGGTGCTGTCCAACCTCAAGACCTTCCTGGAGACCGGCAAGGCACTGCCCAAAACAGCGGCGGCTGCACACGCCTGACGGCGCTGGCAGGTAACGGACGATGTCTTGAAGCCCTTGGGTCTGGCGCGTGAGATCGTCACCTTGGTGGATGGTTTTTCGGGCGCGGTGGCCTTGGCCGGGGGCTCGGATTGGGTGGCTATCGTTCCAGAGCGGCACACCGGAAACCAGCGCGCGGGCATGTTCAGTTTTCCCCTTCCGGTGCCGTCGCCGGAGATCACGGTCTCCATGCTCCGGCACCCCCGGGAGGATGCCGACACCGCACATCGCTGGCTGCGCCCATGTGTGACAGACGCTTGTGCCGGTCAAAGCCAGGAATGAGCGTTGGGGATACGGCTTTGGGCATACGATTGCCCTGGCCTGGCGCTATCTGCGCAGTTTGAAAGAACCTGCTTATCCCGGTTGAGGAGACCCAAAATGGTCAGTAAAAACACAATTTGTCTCTGGTACGACGGCACGGCGCTGGACGCGGCGAAGTTCTACGCGGAGACCTTCCCCGACAGCGCGGTGGGCGCCGTCTATCGCGCACCCGGCGACTACCCCGCAGGCAAGCAGGGCGATGTGCTGACGGTGGCATTCACGGTGCTGGGCATCCCTTGTCTGGGCCTGAACGGCGGGCCGATGGTCAAGCACAGCTGGGCGTTTTCGTTTCAGGTGGCGACCGATGACCAGGCGGAGACGGACCGCCTGTGGAACGCGATTGTGGGCAACGGCGGTCAGGCCAGTGAATGCGGCTGGTGCCAGGACAAGTGGGGACTGTCGTGGCAAATCACGCCACGTGTGTTGACGGACGGCATCGCCGACCCCGACCCGGCGGTGGCCAAGCGCGTGTTTGAAGCCATGATGACGATGGGCAAGATTGACACCGCCGCCATCGAAGCTGCACGGCGCGGCTGAAGGTGCCGTGGTGTTGAGCCGGGCCGACCAGAGCCTGGAGCCGTTCGAGGCCGTGGCGCAGCAGTTGATGGACCAGGTTAGCCGTTTAACGGCATCGGCCAAGGAGAAGTCACCTTGACCGTTTTTTCGGATTCGATCAGCCTGCCGCCGTTGGCATAAAGCGCGCAGGAATCGCTTCGCGATAGGGATAGAAATTGAAATACGGCTGCGCCTCTTTCATGGTGCGTGCCACAGAGGCCTGCAGCAGCAGGCGCTCAAAGTAAGCCGCAAGCCGGGGATGATCGGCCGGCAACGGCACCAGGGTGAACGCATAGAACAGTGCGGGCAGCGCAGCGCAGTCGGCCATGCTGAACTGTGGCCCGGCGGCCCATTCGCGCCCGGCCAGCCGCTGCTCCAGCAGGCCGTAGGCCATTGCCAGCGTAGCGCGCGCCTTGTCAATCGCCATCGCATCACGATCGGCCTCGGCCCGCAGCTTGTCTGCCACGATGGCTTGCATGGGCGTCATCACATACAGGTCAAACAAGCGGTCCATCAGGCGCACCTCTTGCACGGCATCCGCATCGCTGGGCAACAGCGTTTGCGCGGCTGTGGCGTGGTGCCGTGCGAGGTGTTCGATGATGATGCTGGACTCTGGCACCACCCGCTCGCCGTCCAGCAGCAGCGGCATCTTGCCCGTGGGCCACAGGGCCAGGTAATTGGCACGCTCTGTGGCGTCGCCCAAATTAAGCAGATGCGGCTCAAAAGGAATCGCCATTTGATACAAGGCAATCAGAACCTTGTGACAGTAAGACGACAGGGGATGGAAATAAAGACGCAAGGCCATGGCGCAATTCCTTTCGATTCCCAGTTTATCCGCCTCAAACAGCATCCGGCACTATGACCCGGTTGTTCCGTTGAAACCCACCCCATCGCCACCTCTTGCGCTCCTACCATGGCCCTCAGTTGTCGTCCAGTCAACACCATGTCGATGCTGGACAGAACCCCCAAGCGCGTGATCGCCTACTTTCAGGATCGCCGGGTTCGTTATGCGGCTTGATACTTCTTCGGGCCGGAGCAATAGGTTCCATTTTGCTAAAAAATTCTTTTATGCATAAATGCTTTTATGCGAAAATGCTTTTATGCGAACCACGTTAGACCTTCCTGACGAAACCTTCCGCCAGCTTAAAGCGCAGGCCGCGCTCAACGGTCTGAAGCTCAAGGAGCTGGTCACACAGTTGATTCAGCGTGGGTTGGCCGCTGGTGTCGCCCAGCCCGGCCCTGGGCAGCAGGGCAGTTCTTTTTCCGCAGTCGTTCAGCACAACGCTTACCCGATTCCGATTGCGCGCGAGGCGGATGGCTCGGTCACTCCTTACCTGAGCAACGCGGAGCTCTACGCGATCCTGGATGATGAAGACATTGCCCAATACCAGCGGGTGCAGGGCCGGTTGCCCAGCCCATGAGTGATCTGCTTGACATCAATGTCTGGCTGGCGCTGATAGACAAACGCCACATTCACCACCCGGCTGCCAGTCGTTACTGGGCGGACACCTCGGTGCAGAGCCGTGCTTTTTGTCGCGTGACGGCCAATGGGTTTTTGCGCTTGTGTACCCAGGCACGCGTGCTGCAAAACCCGTTAAGCCCCCACGAAGCGTGGATTACCTACAGGCAATTTCTGTCTTTGCCCGTCATCAGTTGGTTGCCCGAGCCGGTGGGGCTTGACGACCGCTACTGTGCTTTGAGCTGCGCGCCTGGTTTTGCGCACCACCTCTGGACGGATGCCTACCTGGCGGCTTTTGCCATGGTGGGCAACTGCCGGTTGGTGTCGTTCGACGGCGATTTCAAGCGTTTTGACGGGCTGAACTTTCTGCACCTATCGCTCCCAAATTCATAGCTGACCAAGCCCGTTATTCGGGGGCTACACCTCGTTTTTACCCATAAAAATACTGGGCGACTGCCCCAGGGCCGCCTTGAACATCGCGCTGAAGGCGCTGTCACTGGCGTAGCCGCTGGCCGCTGCCACGTGGCTCACCGGCGTGCCGCGCGC
>JANOAP010000555.1:0-6175 GCA_031411175.1 Rhodoferax sp.
GAACGCCACCGGCTTCTTGAAAACCGGGTTGGCGTGCTCGTCCTCAGCAGTCGCCATACCGCCTGCACCCGAGGAAGAGGCAGCCAGCGCCAGGGTGAGTACGATACAGACACAAATGACAATGAAAGTGATGATCAGCATGCTGCTCTCCTGAAAATGTAAGTTTCAGTTTACATTTCGTCACACCACAAAGCATCAGCAAAAAGTCACACTTTTGGGCTTTTGTCGCTTGGCCGCTGGCCCCACCCTGCATTCGCAATCACCGCAATCACGGTATTGAATGATCCGGTGGATCCGGCAATTTGACCGGCGGCGCATGTCGATAGGTCGCTGGCGTTCGGCTCAGCTTGATGGGCGAAGCAACGCCGGTGTAGTTGTCGCCAATGCGCACCACCATCTCACGGTGCGCCGTGTGAGGATGCTGCAGGGCAGCGTCCACGCTCAGGATAGGCGCACAGGGCACGCCGATTTGCATCAGCGCCCCGGCCAACTCTGCGCCATCATGCTGTGACAACGGCGCTTCGAGCCGTTCACGCAATGCCGCACGGTGCAACGACCGGGCATACGTTTTGGTAAAACGCGGGTCCTCTGCCAGGGCGGGGACGCCAAGGTGTCCGCACAGCAGCTCAAATTGCCGGTCATTGCCCACGGCCAGAAAGATCGGGATGGTGCGGGTGGGAAACGCATCATAGGGATAGATATTGGGATGGGCATTGCCCGTGAGTTGTGGCGTTTGACCATTGGCAAACCAATTGGCGGCATGCGGGTGCAGTAACGACAGGCCGCAGTCAAACAGACTGGACTCTACAAATTGCCCACGCCCACTGCGCCCGCGCTCCTGCAACGCCAGCAGGATACCCAGCGCCGCATTCAAACCAGTAACCATGTCAACCACCGGCACGCCCACCCGCAGCGGCTCGCCGCCGACTTCACCGTTGACGCTCATGATGCCGGTCAGCGCTTGCACCGCCGCGTCATAACCGGCCAGACCGCCCAGGGGCCCATCCGCACCAAACCCGCTCACCCGGCAATGAATCAGGCGCGGAAACCGCTGTGCCAGGGTCTCGTAACCCAGACCCCATTTCTCCATCGTGCCGGTCTTGAAGTTTTCGATCAGTACGTCGGCACCCTCCAGCAAACCCACCAGCATCTGTTGCCCGGCCTCGCTGGCCAGATCAATCCGGGTCCCCAACTTGTTCCGATTCAGCCCCAGAAAGTAAGACGCCACACCGTTCTGGAACGGTGGGCCCCAGGCCCGGGTGTCGTCACCCTGCGGTGGCTCCACCTTGAGCACATCAGCCCCGTGGTCTCCCAGAATTTGCCCACAGTAAGGGCCACCCAGAATGCGGGAGAGGTCGATCACACGAGTGCCAGCCAGGGCACCAGGCGGCTTGGGAGAAACAGGGCTGTCTGTCATGTCAGTCCACCGTGGCACCAGAGGCCTTGACTACATCGCGCCATTTGACCACCTCAATGCGCATGAAAGCCCCCAGCGCAGCGGGCGTGGTTGCAGGCGCCGGCTCCAGCCCCTGAGCGGCCAGGGTCTTGGCTACATCAGCCTGGCCCAGGACTTTGGAGAATGCGGCATTCAGCCGGGTGATGGTCTCAGGCGATGTGCCTGCGGGGGCAACAATGCCAAAGAACACACTGACATCAAAGCCTTTCATGCCTTGCTCTGCGAGCGTCGGCACAGCGGGGATTGCTTGTGAGCGGCTGGCCGTCGTCACGCCCAGAACGCGCAGCTTGCCCGCTTTGATGTGCGGCAACGCCGTCAGCACGTCTGTGAAAGACATGGTGACTTGCCCGCCCAGCAGGTCGTTAAGCGCCGGCCCCGTGCCTTTGTAGGGAACATGCTGAATGTCGGTGCCTGCTGTTGAATTGAACAACACGCCCGCTAGATGGGAAGAGGCCCCGTTGCCGGACGACGCGTAAGACAGCTTGCCCGGATTGGCTTTGGCATAGGCAATCAACTCCTTCACATTTTCGGCAGGCACGCCTGGGTTCACCACCAGCACATTGGGCAAATGCCCAATCTGGATGATGGGCGCAAAGCTCTTGAGCGGGTCGTAGCCAATCTTGTTGTACAGGCTGACATTGATCGCCAGCGGCCCGGAGGTGCCAAACAGCAGGGTGTAGCCGTCGGCTTCAGCGCGGGCCACGTAATCGGCACCTATGTTGCCTCCGGCCCCCGGTTTGTTGTCCACAATCATCGTCTGCCCCAGCACCGGCCTGATGGCGTTGGCCAGTGTGCGGGCCATGGCGTCTGTGGGGCCGCCAGCGGCAAAGGGCACCACCAATGTCAGGGGTTTGAGTGAAAAATCTTTTTGCGCCAGTGCCGCGCCACTGAGCAAAAAGCCTATGCCCAGCCCCAGGCCAAATTTCATACAGGTCAAGCACATCAAAACAGTCTTCTGAATCTTCATTTTTGTCTCCATTTTTGTCTCCTTTAGTTGGATGGGTCCGGCACCGCGAACAACGATGCCAAGTCGTCAGCGTCATCGAGTTCTGCCGACAATGGGTCGCCCGGCAGCAGCCGGTGCTTGAGCACCAGTGCCGCCAACTGCATTCTTGTGGACGAGCCGGTGTGTGTGGCCTCCCAGGCCATGGCGATCGCGGTGGTCAGGTGATACAACGCCGACGCGGCACGCCGTGCAAGCACTTCGCCGCCATCGCCCACCGCCGCATTGGCCAGCGTGATGACGCGAACCAGGGCTGCGGCCATCTGCACCCGGAACGTCTCTGGCACGCGGGCTTCACCCAGCAGACGCTGCAGGTACGCTACCAAGGCCGTCAGTGAGTCCTCCCGGCGAATGGCCCGGATCACATCCAGCGCGACAATATTGCTGGTGCCTTCCCAGATGGAGCCCAGGTGCGCGTCGCGCACCAGTCTTGCATCACCCCACTCCTCGATGTAGCCGCATCCCCCCCGCACTTCCATGGCATCGCCCGTGACCTTGCGCGCATCCCGGCATGCGCGGAACTTGATCAGGGGCGTCAGGATGCGCACCAACCGGTAGGCCGTAGCGTCGCCCTCATCCGCAAGGCGCAGCGCCTGCGCGGTCTGAAACATCATGGTGCGAGCCTGCTCCGCAGGCAGCAGCAGCTTGACCAGTTGGCGGCGCATCAGTGGCAGATCAATCAGCTTGCGGCCAAAGGCTTCCCGGTGTCGCGCAATGAAGAAAGCCTCGCCCACAGCGCGGCGCATCAAACCGGCAGCCCGCACCCCGTTGGACAAGCGCGAGTTGTTCACCATGTCGGCCATCTGTACAAAGCCGCGCCCTTCTTCGCCCACCAGATAAGCCAGTGCGCCATTCAGCTGTATTTCACCGCTGGCCATGGAGCGGGTTCCCAGCTTGTCTTTCAGCCGGACGATGCGATAGGCATTGGGTGAGCCGTCAGGCAAATGGCACGGCAATAAAAACAAGGACACACCGCGAATGCCCAGTGCAGCGTCCCCCGTGCGCGCCAGCACCATGGCCAGGTCAGCATCCGGGTTGGAGCAAAACCACTTGTCGCCCGTCAGCCGCCAGGTGTTGCCGTCCTCACTGCGCCGGGCTACGGTGGCGGTGGCTGCCACGTCCGAGCCGGCTCCCTGCTCGGTCATGAACATGGCACCCTGTGCCAGCACCTCAACATCCTGCGAGATCAGCGCGGGAAGGTAGCGCTCGACCAGAGCGGGGTCGCCAAACTTACGCAGCGTGCGGGCGAGCGAATCCGTCATGGACAAGGGGCAGCACAGGCCAAATTCGGCCTGCACAAACAAAAAAGTGAGCGCGTATTTCGCGGCAGCGGGCAGCGTTTGCGGCCACCCAAGCACGCCTGCACGGTGCGACATCGCTGCCAGCCCGTACTGCGAAAACGCCAGCCGCTCCATCTCGACGTAGGCCGGGTGCTTGACGATGCGCTGGGCGTCCAGCCCACTGCGGGTTCGGTGCTCCAGCACCGGTGGGTTGCGGTCTGCCAGGCCGGCCAACGTGTCCAGCGAGCCACCCGCCAGCTCGCCAAGCTGTTTGAAATGCGGCAACAAATGCGCATGAAGCGCAGCTGGCAGGTAAAGCTTCAACAGCGACTGCAATTCGGTATCGTCATCGAACAGGTTCGCGCCGCTGCGATCAGGAATGGCAGGTGCGTCGTTGGAATGGTTTGAGGAATATGAAATTTGCAGGGTCATGGGTTCAATCGGGAGGGTGGCGATTGGATTATTCGATACCCGTGATCTAATTTCCAATATTGATTTTCAATTCTTTGATACAAATTTTGAATCACCATGGAACTACGACACCTGCGTTACTTTGTCGTGCTGGCCGACGAACTTCACTTTGGCCGGGCCGCCCAGCGCCTTGCCATGACACAGCCGCCACTGAGCTTCAATATTAAGCAGCTTGAAACATCGCTTGGGGTGACGCTGTTTGACCGCAGCAGCAAGGGTGTCAAGCTGACCCCGGCTGGCGACAGTTTCCGTGAATCAGCGCTGCGGTTACTGGCCGAGGCTGATCAGGCGCGTACCCAGGCGCGGCAAGTGGCTGCGGGCACCACCAGCAAGGTCAGGGTGGGGTTTGTGGGCTCCATGTTGTTCAGGGGCTTGCCCGAGCGGCTCAAAGACTTCCAGCGAACTCATCCGGAAGTCCAGATCCAGCTCACCGAGTTGAATTCGGCTGAGCAACTGGACGCCATAGCACGCGGGCAACTCGATGTCGGCTTTGTTCACACCAGCCGCATACCCCACGGCATGAAGCGGTTCATGTACATGTCGGAGCCCTTTGTTTGCTGCCTGCCCCAAGGCCATCCGGCCGCAGGCCTGCCTCAAATTGATTTGCGCCAGTTGAATGGCGAAGCGTTCATCCTGTTTTCACGCGGGGCCTCTCCGGACTACTTCGAGCGCATTCTTGCCCTGTGCGCCGAGCAGGGATTGCAACCCCTGGTCAAACACGAAGTACGGCACTGGCTGAGCGTGGTTTCGCTGGTGGCCAAGGGCATGGGTATCGCCGTGGTGCCGGATGCCCTGCGCGGTGCAGGCATTGCCAACGTCGCATTTGTGCCGATAGGCGACTCAAAATTCCGCTCGGAAGTCCATTGCGTCTGGAGCGAGCGGCGCATGCCCACTGCGTTTGCCGAACTGCTGGATGCCTTTCGTTCGGAATAACGACTCACCCCCCGGCTACGCGCACTGCGTGTCGCTTCGCTTTCCCCCTTGCTGGGGGCAACACCAGCAGCCTCGCAGAGCCAGTTCTGCGGTGAGAACTGGGCTCACCCCCCGGCTTCGCGCACTGCGTGTCGCTGCGCTTTCCCCCTTGCTGGGGGCAACACCAGCAGCCTGGCAGAGCCAGTTCTGCGGTGTTTCTGGTACATGCCTGCTTTCATGACAGGCAGCGCAGCGCCATAGCCAGTCAGGTGGGCGTGCCAAACCCACCCCCACCTGGCGTGTGAATCTCGAAAATATCCCCTGGCTGCATCTCGGCCTGGCCAATGTGGGCCAGTTCTTCGGTACGGCCATCAACCCGCACCACGCGGTTGATACCCACCTGCCCCGGCTTGCCCCCTGCCATGCCAAACGCAGCGTGCAGGCGGCCATTCGACAGAATGCTGGCCGTCATGGCCTCCAGAAACCGCACACGCCGCACACCGCCGTTGCCACCGGTCCACTGGCCTGCACCCCCTGAGCCCTGGCGTATTTCATAGCTCTCCAGCCGCACCGAAAAACGGAACTCAAACACCTCGGGGTCGGTCAGGCGCGAGTTGGTCATGTGGGTCTGTACCACGCTGGTGCCATTGAAGCCACCCACCACCTGGCCCGCGTTGTCTATCACCGCCCCGGCCCCCGAACCGCCGGAGATGGTTTCGTAATACTGGTAACGAGCGTTGCCAAAGGTGAAGTTGTTCATGGTGCACTGGCTCGCCGCCATCACACCCAACGCACCAAACAGCGCGTTGGTGATGCAGGTGGAGGTCTCCACATTGCCTGCCACCACCGAGGCTGGTGGATTGGGGTTGAGCATGGAGCCCGCCGGGATGATGACCTTGATGGGTTTGAGGCAACCCGCGTTGAGGGGAATGTCGTCATTCTCCAGCGTGCGGTACACATACAAAACGGCCGCCATACACACGGCTGTGGGCGCGTTGAAGTTGTTGACCTGTTGGGGCGACGTGCCGATGAAATCAACCTCGGCACTGCGGG
>JANOAP010000556.1:0-2382 GCA_031411175.1 Rhodoferax sp.
GCGACGACGATGTCGCTCACGAAGGCGAAACCGGCGCTCACCCCGCCCATGGTCGGGTCCGTCAGCACGCTCACATAAGGCAGCCCCTTCTTGGCCAGCCGGGTCAGCGCCGCATTGGTCTTGGCCATCTGCATCAGTGACAGCAAGCCCTCCTGCATGCGGGCGCCGCCGGTGGCAGTGAAGCAAAGAAACGGCACCTTCTGCTCGATCGCGGACTCGACGCCGCGAACGAAGCGCTCGCCGACGACGCTGCCCATGCTGCCGCCCATGAAGTCGAACTCGAACGCGGCCGCGACGAGGCTGATGCCATGCACCGCGCCGCCCATGACGACCAGTGCGTCGGTCTCGCCGGTGTTTTCCAGGGCTTCTTTCAGGCGTTCGGGGTATTTGCGGCTGTCCTTGAACTTCAGCGGGTCAACCGGCAGCACTTCCTGGCCGATTTCGAACCGGCCTTCGTTGTCCAGAAACACATTGAGCCGCGCCCGCGCACCAATGCGGTGATGGTGACTGCAGGTGGGGCAGACGTTCTGGTTTTGCTCCAGATCGGTCTTGTACAACACGGTTTCACAGCTTGGGCATTTGATCCACAAGCCTTCTGGAACACTTCGCCGGTCTGCCGGATCGGTGTGCTGGATTTTCGGGGGAAGCAGTTTTTCAAGCCAGGACATAAGAAGTTCCTCAGAAGCGGATCGTTTGAAGGCCGGGTCAGGACAGGGCTGAATTATGAATCTAAAGCGGTGCGGATTCCACGCAGGAAATCTCCCGCCACCTGAACCACTTTGTCGCGCGGCTGGTCGTCAATCAACTGGATGATTTTGCTGCCAATCACCACCGCGTCAGCCACCTTGCTGATGGCTTGGGCTGTGGCGGCATCGCGGATGCCAAAACCCACACCCACAGGCACGTTCACAAACTGGCGAATACGCGGCAACATGGCCTCCACCGCCGCCGTGTCCAATGTGCCCGCACCGGTCACCCCCTTGAGCGACACGTAGTAAACGTAGCCGGTGGCAATGCGGGCAATCTGCGCCATGCGCTCGTCCGTGCTGGTGGGGGCGAGCAGGAAGATCAGGTCCATGTGGGCGGCCTTAAGTTCTGCCGCAAAGACTTCGCACTCCTCGGGCGGGTCGTCCACCACCAACACGCCGTCCACGCCCACTGCGGCTGCGTCACGCACAAAGGGGCTTTGTGTGATGGGTGGGGTGGCTGCATGTTTCAGGTTGTAGCGCTCAATCGGGTTGGCGTAGCCCATCAGCACCACCGGCGTGGTGCTGTCCTTCTGGCGAAACACACGCACCATCTCCAGTACATGCACCAGGCCAATACCTGCCGCCAGGGCCTTGTCACCGGCTTTCTGGATCACCGGGCCATCGGCGCTGGGGTCGGAGAAGGGCACGCCCAGCTCGATCACGTCAGCGCCCGCAGCCGCCATGCCATGCATCAGCTCGGGCGTGATGTCGGCGAAGGGGAAACCGGCCGTCACAAAAGGAATCAGCGCCTTGCGGCCCTGGGACTTGAGTGCCGTCAATGTGGTGGTGATGCGGCTCATGCTGACGCTCCCACTTTCACCATGTGCACGGGCTGCTCCAGGCTCATGGCACCGCCCTTGACACCCTGGCCCTTGCAACTGGGGCGGCAGTAAAAGTCGCCATTGCTCAGGTCGGCCACCGTGCCAATGTCCTTGTCGCCGCGACCCGACAGGTTCACCAGAATCGACTGGTCGGTGCGCATGGTCTTGGCCAACTTCATCGCATAAGCCACGGCGTGGCTGGATTCCAGGGCAGGGATGATGCCCTCGGTGCGGCACAAGTAGTGGAAGGCATCCAGCGCCTCCTGGTCGGTGATGCCCACGTATTCCGTACGGCCAATGTCCATCAAGAAGGCATGTTCGGGGCCTACGCCGGGGTAGTCCAGGCCTGCGCTGATGCTGTGGGTCTCGGTGACCTGGCCGTTGTCGTCCTGTAGCACATAGGTGCGGTTGCCATGCAACACGCCGGGGCTGCCCCGTTGCAGCGAGGCCGAGTGTTTGCCACTGTCCATGCCTTCACCCGCAGCTTCTACGCCGATGAGACGCGTGTTGGGTTGGTTGATGTAGGGGTAAAAAATGCCCATGGCATTACTGCCACCGCCCACGCAGGCAATCACCGCGTCGGGTTGCCCGGTTTTGCAACCTGCGGCTTGCAGTATCTCGGGCATCTGCACCAGGCACTCCTTGCCGATGACGCTCTGAAAGTCGCGCACCATCATCGGGTAGGGATGAGGCCCGGCTACCGTACCGATGATGTAGAAGGTGTTGTCCACGTTGGCTACCCAGTCGCGCATGGCTTCATTAAGCGCGTCCTTTAGCGTCTTGCTGCCGCTTTCCACCGGCACCACGGTGGC
>JANOAP010000557.1:0-2223 GCA_031411175.1 Rhodoferax sp.
GCGCCAGTTTTTCGGGAACCATGTGCAACCCTGGGTGATGCAGCTCTGTGATGCCGTTGCCGCACACCCCAAGGCCCGGTTTTATGCGGCACTGGCCGGTTTCACCCGTGCATTCGCCAGCATAGAGTCGCAAGGGTTCGACATGCTGGCGTAATCTGATGTGACTCTGGATCGAGCAAAAGGGGGCGGTAAAATCGCGTCCCCTTTGCCCCTCAGACATGATTGCCCCGCTTTGACCGCCTCGACTGACCCGACCGCACAAGACCTTCCCAAAATACAAGAGCCGCGCCTGTGGCGCGGTGACGGCTGGACCGCCCAGGTCATCAAAAACGAAGACGACGATGGCTGGGCCGTGGCCATGACCAAGGACGGCGAGCCCGAGCCTGCGCTGGTGGGGCCATGGACTATGGGGCGCGACAAAAAGAACCCAAAGCCGCTGGACGCAAACGCCTTCAGCACGCTGGTCAAAACCGCATCCGAATTCGTGCGTCGGCACGAGCAGCAACTGCACGCATCGCTGCACCAGAGCATCACCGTGACCGTGAAGTCGGCGCGGGTCACTGTGTCGCTTGACATTGAGCCTGACGAAGAAAACCCCAGTGCACAACTTAGCGCGCACGATGACGGGGGTGACCTGCTGGCCCAGGTGCGTGTGGCACCGTCCTACAAGCTCAATCGCGCCAGTGCTGTGGCATGGGCTGAAAGCGGCTACCCCAAGCCTTCGGAACGCTAGCCGGCGTTGGGCGGGTCATGAGCAAGAACGTGCAGGGCGTGAACAGGGCAGCCATTGCCTGCGGGATCGATTTTGGTACCTCCAACTCCACCGTGGGCTGGAGCTGTCCCGGACAAAGCGCCCTGTTGCCTTTGGAGGAAGGCAAACCCACCTTGCCGTCTGTCATTTTCTTCCACGCCGAGGATGGCCACGCCAGCTATGGGCGTGCCGCGTTGGCCGATTACCTGGAGGGGCACGAGGGCCGCATGATGCGCTCCCTCAAAAGCCTGCTGGGCACGTCCATGATGGAAGGCCACACCGAAATGGGCGGGCGGGCCTTGCCATTCAAAGACTTGCTGGGCATGTTCATTGGTGAACTCAAACGCAGAGCCGAGAAGGCCGCAGGGCGCGAATTTGCCCGCGCGGTTTTGGGCCGCCCCGTGTTTTTTGTGGATGACGACACACAGGCCAATCAACGTGCAGAGCGCACCCTGGAAGAGGTGGCGCACAAGGCGGGTTTGCGTGACGTCGCCTTTCAATACGAGCCGATTGCAGCGGCCTTTGATTACGAATCGCAAATTGCGCGCGAAGAGCTGGTGCTGGTGGTTGACATTGGCGGTGGTACCTCAGACTTTGCCTTGATCCGCCTGGGGCCAAAACGCGCCTTGCGCGTGGAGCGGCGCGACGACATTCTGGCCAGCGGCGGCATCCACATTGGCGGCACCGACTTTGACCGCTCCCTCAGCCTGTACGGCGTCATGCCCACGCTGGGCCTGGGCAGCCTGCTCAAAACCGGGCTGGAGATTCCCTCCGGCCTGTATTTCAACCTGGCCACCTGGCACACCATCAACCTGGCCTACACCCGCAAGGCGGTGGCCGATGTGAGTGACTTGCAGCGCGAAGCCAGCGACACGGCCAAGGTGGCGCGCCTGCAGTCGGTGGTGCGGGAGCGTGCCGGTCACTGGCTGGCCATGCAGGTAGAGCAGGCCAAGATTGCACTGTCCAGCGCGCCCCAGGCGCAGATCAACATGGACCGCATCGAGCTGGCCGATGCCCTGTGTTTGCAGCGCGAAGACCTGGACACCGCCATTCGCACCCAGGTGAGCGCCGTAGAAAACACCGTGGCCAAGCTGCTGCGTGATGCCGGGGTGTTGCCCGCAGGCATTGACACGGTGTTTTTTACCGGCGGCTCCAGTGGTGTGCCGCTGCTGCGCCAGCAAATCCTGACGCTGATGCCCGATGCCCGCTGCGTGGAGGGTGACCTGTTTGGCAGCATTGGCGCAGGCCTGGCGCTGGATGCCCGGCGCAAGTTCGGGTAAGTTGGGTGAGCCTGCCCGGGCTGCCCGGGCGCTTTTGTTGTAGCCTTGGGCATGCCTTCCAACCTATCCTCCCGCTTGCCCTATCTCACCCAGGCCAGCGCCCCGCTGACCTTTGAGGCCACGGCGGTCAATGAGTTTGGCGAGGTCACGCCGATCTCCATCCCCGCTGAGCGGGCCCTCACCGTCTATGTG
>JANOAP010000558.1:0-6170 GCA_031411175.1 Rhodoferax sp.
TTGATGAGCGCGGCGCTGGCCATGTCCACTTTCACGGCACGGCCCAGCACGCTGGCCTGGGGTGCGGGTTGCAGCATTTGTACGGCGGCCAGCGCAGCGTCGGCAGCTTCATGGTGCGTGGCGCCCACGGCGCAGCCCAGCCAATTCAGAAAGGTGCGGTGCGCCTCGTGGTCTACGGCATCGCTCCAGCCTCGTGAAGGGTGGTTGGCCACGAAGTTGGCCAGAATCTGGGTGACGGGCGGGGCGTTGTGGTCAGCGGTGACCTGGGTATTGCGGGCCATGAAAGTCTTTCGGTAAATTGTGGGTACTATAAAAAAGGTAGCCGCTCAAGCCCATTCTGTAAGGTCTGGAGGGCGATTTGTCTCTCTAAACAGGGCGAATTCAGCTCTCCAGCTGGATATTGCGCTCGCGCGCCAGCTTGGTCCACCGGGCAATGTCGGTCTTGATGTAATGGCCAAACTCCTCCGGGCTCATGGGCATGGGCTCGACCGCTTCCACCGACAGCTTCTCCCGCAGGTCGGGCGCTTTTAGCACCTGGCCCAACGTCTCATTGAGCTGCTTCACAACCGCTGCAGGCATGCCGGCCGGGCCAACCACGCCGTACCACTGCATGGCGTCGAAGCCCTTGAAGCCTGACTCGTCCAGTGTGGGCACATCTTTGAACTGCGGGTGTCGCGCCAGCCCGGTGACGGCCAGCGGGCGCACACGGCCCGACTTGATGTGTGGCACCGCAGCGGCCAGGCCGGGGAACATGGCCTGCGTCTGGCCGCCAATCAAGTCAGTAAAGGCGGGGGCAATGCCGCGGTAGGGGATGTGCACCATGAAGCTGTTGATTTGCAGCTTGAACAGCTCCATGGTCAGGTGCGTGAGCGAGCCCGGCCCAGCCGAGCCATAGCTCAGCTTGCCGGGGTTTTTGCGCAGGTAGTCCACAAACTCCTTGAGCGAATTGACGGGCAGGGCGGCGTTCACCACCAGCACGTTGGGCGTGCCGCCAATCATGCCCACCGGCGTGAAGTCTTTGATCGCGTCATAGGGCAGCTTGCGCGTGGCGGGGCTGGTGCCGTGCGTGGCCACGTAGCCCTGCATCAGCGTGTAGCCGTCGGGCGCAGCCTTGGCCGTGTTCTGGCTGGCAATCACGCCGCCGCCGCCGGCCTGGTTGTCCACCACGAACGTCTGGCCCAGCACGCGGCCCCAGCGCTCGGTGACGGTGCGGCCCACCATGTCACTGCCGCCTCCGGCTGACACCGGCACGATGTAGCGGATGGGTTTGGCGGGGTAGGCCTGGGCGTGGCCCAAAGCCGGTGCCAAAAGAAGAGGGGCTGCTTGCAGCAAGGAGCGTCGTTGCATGTTGATCTCCGGTCATTCCTGGAATTGCGTACTCAGTCGGCTTTCACGTCTGCGTCTTTCACCAGCTTGACCCAGAACTTGGCGTCCTCCACCAGAAAGGCTGCAAACCGCTCGGGCGAGGCCGATAGGGCCACGTCAGTGCCCTCACGGGCCAGTGCGGCTTTGACCGAAGGTTGCTGCAATGCGGTTTGTGTGGCGTCAAACAGTTTTTTCACGACAGCGGGTGGGGTGCCTGCAGGCACAAAAAACCCGTACCAGAACTCAATGGCGTACTCGGGCAAACCGGCCTCCTGCATGCCGGGCAAATCAGGCACCAGTGTCGAACGTTCGCGAGTGCTCACCGCCAGGCCCTTGAGGCGGCCGGCCTGAATCATGGGCAATACCGAAGGCGGTGTGCCAAAGGTCAGCTGGGTGTCGCCCGCAATCAGGGACTGGATCGCCGGGCCACCGCCGCGAAACGGAATATGCACCATCTGGATACCGGCCACCTGCCCGAACAGGGCGGCACCCAGATGCGGTGCAGAGCCATTGCCGGATGTGGCGTAGTTCAGCGAGCCCGGCGCTTTTTTGGCCTTGGCAATCAGGTCGCTGACCGAGTTGATGCCGATGTTGGGGTTGGCTGCTATCACCAGTGGCGCGCTGGTGATTTTGCTGATGGGTAGCAGGTCGCGTGCGGTGTAGCCCAGTTTGGGGTTCAGCGCCGGGTTGACCGAAATGCTGCTGGGGCTGGCAATCAGAAAAGTGTAGCCGTCCGGTGCGGCCTTGGCCACCGCCTCGGCGGCAATGCTGGACCCGGCACCCGCGCGGTTTTCAATCACGATGGGCTGGCCCAAGGACCGGCCCAGTGACTCTGCCACCGTGCGTGCCACGTAGTCGGCTGCACCACCGGGCGCAAAGCCAACCAACAGTTTGACGGGTTTGTTGGGATAGGGGGCGGTTTGCGCCTGAGCTTGGGGGAGCAGGCTGACGAAAGTCAGTGCAGAGGTCAGTACAAAAGCCAGTGCAAAAGTCAGTTTATTAGCCAGCGCAAGTGAAGGGGTTCGCATGGTGTTGTTACTTTCTTTGAGGGTCAGTCTGTGGCACCCGCCAGCACAATCTTGCCCAGGTGCTGGTTGGATTCCATGTGCGCCTTGGCGGCGGCCAGTTGGTCAAACGGGAACACGCGGTCAATCACGGGCTTGATCTGCCCAACCGCAAATAGAGGCAGCATCTGCGCACGGAAGGCGGGCAGGCCTTGCGCCCGCTGCTCGGGGTTGCGCAGCTTGTTGGACACGCCAAACAGCGTGAGGCGTTTGGCGTGCAGTGCTTGAATGTCCATCTCGCCATTCAGCACACCATCCACATAGCCCACCGTGGCGAGCCGCCCCTCAAAAGCCATGCAGCGCACGGCCTCTGCGAACACCGAGCCGCCTACGGTGTTGACCACCAGGTTCACACCCTGGTTGTCTGTGGTCTGCATCACCGCGTCGTAAAAATCAGCCCCACGGGTGCACAGGCCCACATCCAGGCCTTGCGCTTTGAGCCCATCCAGCTTGGTTTGCGAGCCTGAAGTACCGATGACTTTGGCCCCCAGGGCTTTGGCCGTTTGTAGCGCCGCCACGCCCACGCCGGATGAAACCCCGTTGATCAATACCCAGTCACCCGCTTTGAGCCGACCCTGCAACACCAGCATGTCGTGCACCACCAGAAAGGTCAGGGGGACGCTGGCCGCTTCTTCCCAGCTCAAACACGCGGGTTTGGCCAAAGACTCGCGCTCGTCCATCAGCGCGTATTCCGCAAAAGCACCTGCGCATCGGCCCATGACCGCATCGCCGGGTTTGAGGCTGGCGCCGGTACCGCAGCGCACCACCTCACCAGCAGCCTCCATGCCAACGGCCTTGGGTGCGCCGGGCTTGTGCAGGCCGTGGGCGGTGATGAACTCGCCCCGGTTCAAAGAGGCCGCGCGCACCCGGATCAGCAACTGGTGCGGGCCGGGCTCGGGCAGGGCGGTTTCGCGCAATTCCAGCGAGGCAATGCCATCGCTGATCTGCATCCAGTGAGACTTCATGTTGGGCTTCATATTTACTTCCCCTTGAACACGGGTTTGCGTTTTTCCATGAAGGCTTTGCGGCCTTCGGCGTAGTCGTCACTCTCAAAGCAATCACGAATGAGCTTCTGGCACAGTGCATAGTCCAGCTCAGGGGACGGTTTAAGAATCTGGGCGGTGATGGTTTTGCCTGCACGCACGGTGATGGGCGCATTGGCGGCCAGGGCGCTGGTGTATTCGGCCAGCAGCGCGGGCAATTGGTCAGGCTCGCAAACACGCGAGATCAGCCCCAGTTCTTTGGCCTCTTTGGCATCAATTTTTCGGGCGGTAAAAAACAGGTCTTTGGCCGCGCCGGGGCCGATCAGGTCCACCAGATTTTTCATGGCCGAATAGCGGTAGCCCAGGCCTAGGCGTGCTGCCGGAATCGAAAAAACCGAGTCGATGGAGGCAATGCGGATGTCGCAGCTAATGGCCACGTTCACACCCCCGCCAATGCAGAAGCCGCGAATGGCGGCCAGCGTGGGTTTGCTGAAGTTATAGATGCCCATCAGCGCTTCTTCGGCCATGGCCTCGTACCGTGTGACGGCTTCGCGTGCGGCCCGCATGTCTTCAAACTGCGTGATGTCGGCACCTGAAACAAAGGCCTTCTCGCCCGCGCCGGAAAACACCACCAGGCGAATGCGGTCATCGGTTTCGGCCTGCGCCAGCAGGGGCGGAATGGCTTCCCACATGTCCACCGACAAGGCGTTGTGCCGCGCCGGGTTGTTGAAGCGAATATGCAGAGTGGTGCCCTCCAGCCAGACCTGCATGCGGTCGGTTGGAGATTGGTAGATAGATGCAGAAGTTGCAGCGGTCTCAGACATCAGAAAACTCCGGTTGATTTCATGCGCGCCAGGTCGGCGATGCCCAGGCCCAGTTCGCTCAATATCTCCTCGCTGTGCTCGCCACGGCGCGGTGCGGCGCGGGCGATGCTGCTCGGCGTGCGCTCCAGCTGCATGGGCTGGCCCACCAGTTTTTGCGCGCCCAACTGTGTGGACACAACATCTTTCACCATGCCCAGATGCTGGATCTGCGGCTCTTCAAACACTTCTTTCACGTTGTTGATCAGGCCGCAAGCAACGCCGCCAGCGTTCAGGCGTGCTATCCAATAAGCGCGGTCATGCAAGGCCAGCTTGGCGTTGATCTCAGCGTTCAAGGCATCGCGGTGGACAGAGCGCCCGGCCTTGGCCATGTAGCGCTCATCGGTGACCCACTGCGGTGATTCCAAAATATCGCAAAAGCGCTCCCAGATCTTGGAGCCAAACACCGCGATGTTCATATACCCATCACGCGCCTTGTACACGCCAGTGGGGATGCTGGTGGGGTGGAAATTGCCTGCCTGCGTCGCCACTTCGCCGTCGATCAACCAGCGCGAGGTTTGAAAATCCATCATGTAAACCATGGATTCGAGCAGCGAGGTGTGCAAATACTGCCCCTGCCCCGATTTTTCACGCTCCAGCAGTGCCACCAAAATACCCTGTGCCGCAAAAATGCCCGCACACAAATCGGCAATAGGAATCCCCACGCGCATCGGCCCCTGCTCCACCATGCCCGTCACCGACATCAACCCGCCCATGCCCTGCGCGATCTGGTCAAACCCGGGCCGCTCCGCCAGCGGACCCGACTGGCCAAAACCGGAAATACTGGCATAGACCAGACCGGGGTTGTCGACTTTGAGGCTGTCGTAATCAATGCCAAGGCGAAACTTGACGTCAGGACGGAAGTTCTCAACCACCACATCCGCACCTTGAATGAGGCGCTTTAAGACCGCGATACCTTCAGCTTCTTTCAAATTCAGCGTGATGGAGCGTTTGTTGCGGTGCGTGTACTGGTAGTCCGACCCCTCCTGCCCGCCCAGCGTATCGTCGCCCCGCATGTGCTCAGGCATTTGCACCTGAACCACATCCGCACCCCAATCAGCCAGCTGCCGACAAGCCGTGGGACCCGCCCGGACTTGGGTCAAGTCAATCACGCGAAACCGCTGTAGCGCGGAAGAAGCAGGCATGTGCGGCATATATAAACCCAGCAAAAAGTTAATCTTTTAAAAAGTACTCCGTAATATTATGCCCTTATTCATCATATTGTTGGCATGCTAACAAAAATTTCTACGACTGATTCCTATTCACTGCCTGAGCCAAAGTAATAAATATCCAGCTTATATTTGTGAGTATTAGACAATTACTCGAGCTTCAATAACACTCAGTGCCGTTTCGGTGGAACGTATCGACACAATCTCAAAACCGCTAGCTTCGAGTAACGCGGTGTACTGAGTTTTAGTTCGCTCGCAACCTCCGGTCATAACAAGCATATTCAAATCTGAAACCGTCAATGCTCGGGTGCTCTGATTTGCATCTATGCACTCTGGCATGATTCGCTCAACCAAGAGAAGTATGCTCTTTTCGGTCATTGTTCGACGACAAACGGTGAGGATTTGTATGGCTAATTCATCGTTCCAGTCATGAATAACCCGCGCTAATAAGTAGGCTGAATTATTATCCGAATCATTCTTTGGAACTGCCTCAAAAATATTGCCTTCAATGACCTCACATCGCTTATTTAATCCAGCATGTGTCAATCGCAGCTGAGCCTTTCGTGCAACGTGTGCTTGTTCCAATAGCACGCCATGAAGCATCGGACAGTCCAGCAAGATAGTTTCAATGAGCTGCCCATCGCCACCGCCCAAGTCATACAAAACATCCAGATCTGCAAATGGGTACGCACAAAGCACGGCATGATTATGTGCACCAATATAGCTTGA
>JANOAP010000559.1:0-3933 GCA_031411175.1 Rhodoferax sp.
AGACCCTGGTGCCGGCCATCATTGCGGCCCTCAAGGCGCAGGGCGCCGGCGACATCATCGTGTTTGTGGGCGGTGTGATTCCGCGGCAGGATTACGACATGCTTTACGCGGCGGGTGTGAAGGGTATTTACGGGCCGGGCACGCCGATTCCGGCGAGTGCGCGCGATGTGCTGGATCAGATCAGGAAAGCGTTGGCGTGAGCATCATCATGCTTCTGCTTGCCCAGCCCTCCGTTCGGGCTGAGCTTGTCGAAGCCTTCAGGTCAAACTGATGCCCTTTGTATGAAGCCTTTCTACGTTTACATGCTGTATTGCAATGACGGCTCTTACTATGCGGGCCAGACTGATGACATTGAATCGCGCATGCAACAGCATGGAGCGGGTGAGATTGGCTATACGGCAACACGTAAACCGGTGCAGTTGATTTGGCAAGGCGAGTTTGAGACCCGCGAGGGCGCAATCGCGTTTGAGCAGCAAATCAAAGGTTGGTCGCGTGCCAAGAAAGAGGCGTTGATTGCGGGCGATTGGGAGCGGATCAAGGAGTTGGCGAAATCCAAATCAGCTATGCACCCTGAGCAACCTGTCTTGAGCTTCGTCGAAGGGTTTGATGGGCCCGGAAAGGAGAAGGCTTCGACAAGCTCAGCCCGAACGGTATCGGTGGAGCAAGTGATTGGTGTTGAAAATCCGGGCGTGCAGCGCCGTGCCATCGCCAAAGCCATCACCCTGCTCGAATCCACCCGCGCCGACCACCGCGCCCAGGCCGACGACTTGCTTACCGCCTTGTTGCCCCACACCGGCAAATCGTTTCGCTTAGGGATTAGTGGTGTACCCGGCGTGGGCAAGTCCACCTTTATCGAAGTGCTGGGCCTGTACCTGATTGAGCAAGGCCACCGTGTGGCGGTGCTCACCATCGACCCGTCCAGCACCGTATCCGGCGGCTCGATTCTGGGCGACAAGACGCGCATGGAAAAGCTCTCGGTTCACGACAAGGCCTATATTCGCCCCAGCCCCAGCAGTGGCACCTTGGGTGGCGTAGCCGAGAAAACGCGCGAGGCCATGCTGGTTTGTGAGGCGGCGGGTTACGACGTGGTGATCGTCGAAACCGTGGGCGTGGGCCAGAGCGAAACCGCAGTGGCCAATATGACGGACATGTTTGTGCTGATGCAGTTGCCCAATGCGGGCGATGACCTGCAGGCCATCAAAAAAGGCGTGATGGAGCTGGCCGACCTGGTGGTTATCAACAAGGCCGACATTGATGCGATTGCCGCGCAGCGCGCGCAGTTGCAAATCACCTCGGCCATGCAATTGCTGGGCATGTTCGGCACCGCCTACAGCGAAGCCAACTGGCACCCTAAAGCCATGCAGCTCAGTGCCTTGAACGGCCAGGGCGTGGATGCATTTTGGGCGGCAGTCACCGAATTCAAAACCCTGCAAACCGCCAATCGCAAGTTGGCTGCACGCCGCAAAACGCAGTCGCTGGCGTGGATGTGGGAGCGTATAGACGTAGGGCTAAAGCAGGCGTTCAAACAAAATCCGGCGGTCAGTGCCCTGTTGCCTGATCTGATGGCCCAGGTGGCCAGCGGGCAGGTGCCGGCCTCTTTGGCAGCACGAAATCTGCTTGCAGCCCAATCGGGACATGCTTGAAAAGCTATTAAATTCATAGTACCTAGAAAGATCAGACAAGGCCAACCATGCAAGACATTCTTGAAAAACTAGAACAAAAACGCGCCGCTGCCCGCCTGGGCGGGGGGCAAAAACGCATCGCCGCGCAACATGGCAAAGGCAAACTCACCGCGCGCGAGCGGCTGGAGCTGTTGCTGGACGAAGGCACGTTTGAAGAGTGGGACATGTTTGTGGAACACCGCTGCGTGGACTTCGGCATGGAAGACAACAAGATCCCCGGCGATGGGGTGGTCACCGGCTACGGCATGATCAATGGCCGCCTGGTGTTTGTCTTCAGCCAGGACTTCACCGTGTTTGGTGGTGCCTTGAGTGAGGCGCATGCCGAAAAAATCTGCAAGGTGATGGACCAGGCCATGAAGGTCGGCGCACCGGTGATTGGCCTCAACGACTCGGGCGGTGCGCGTATTCAGGAAGGCGTTGCCAGCCTGGGCGGTTATGCCGACGTGTTCCAGCGCAATGTGATGGCCAGCGGTGTGGTGCCACAGATCAGCATGATCATGGGGCCATCGGCCGGTGGCGCGGTCTACAGCCCGGCCATGACCGATTTCATCTTCATGGTGAAAGACTCCAGCTACATGTTTGTCACCGGCCCCGAGGTGGTGAAGACCGTCACGCACGAAGAGGTCACGGCCGAAGAACTGGGCGGTGCCACCACCCACACCACCAAGAGCGGCGTGGCCGACCTGGCGTTTGAAAACGATGTGGAAGCGCTGCTCATGTTGCGCCGTCTGTACAACTACCTGCCGCTGAACAATCGCGAAAAAGCCCCTGTGCGCCCCAGCGCCGACCCGGCCACACGCATGGATCTGAGCCTGGACACGCTGGTGCCCGAGAACCCCAACAAGCCTTACGACATGAAGGAGCTGATCGTCAAAACGGTGGACGATGGCGACTTCTTCGAGATACAGCCTGAGTACGCCAAAAACATCATCATCGGTTTCGCCCGCATGGAAGGCCAGACGGTGGGCATTGTGGCCAACCAGCCCCTGGTGCTGGCGGGTTGCCTGGACATCAAGAGCTCGGTCAAGGCCGCGCGTTTTGTGCGTTTTTGTGATTGCTTCAACATCCCTGTCGTCACTTTTGTGGACGTGCCCGGCTTCATGCCCGGCACATCGCAGGAATACGGCGGCATCATCAAACACGGTGCCAAGCTGCTCTATGCGTATGCTGAGTGCACCGTGCCAAAAATAACCGTTATCACGCGCAAGGCCTACGGCGGTGCCTACGACGTGATGAGCTCCAAGCACCTGCGCGGCGACGTCAACTTTGCCTGGCCCAATGCCGAGATTGCGGTGATGGGGGCCAAGGGCGCGGTGGAAATCATCTTCCGGGAGGACAAGGGCGACCCCGCCAAGCTGGCCGCCAAAGAGGCCGAATACAAGGCCCGTTTTGCCAACCCGTTTGTAGCTGGTGCGCGCGGCTTTATCGACGACGTGATCCTGCCGCACGAGACCCGCAAACGCATTTGCCGCTCGCTGGTGATGTTGCGCGACAAAAAGCTTGAAAATCCGTGGCGCAAGCACGGCAACATTCCATTGTGAGCCGGAGAGTCAACATGTTTACGAAAATCCTGATAGCAAATCGTGGCGAGATCGCCTGCCGTGTCATCAAGACCGCGCAAAAGATGGGCATCAAAACCGTGGCGGTTTATTCTGATGCAGACAAGGACGCGCGCCATGTCGAGCTGGCGGATGAAGCCGTCAACATTGGCCCCGCACCGAGCCGCGAAAGTTATCTGGTGGCCGACAAAATCATTGCGGCCTGCAAACAGACCGGCGCGCAGGCGGTGCACCCGGGCTACGGCTTTCTGAGCGAGAACGCGGGGTTTGCCAAACGTGTGGAAGAAGAGGGCATCGTCTTCATCGGCCCCAAACATTATTCGATTGCCGCCATGGGCGACAAGATCGAATCCAAGAAGCTGGCCGGTGCGGCGGGGGTCAATTGCATTCCCGGCG
Source organism: Rhodoferax sp. (assembly GCA_031411175.1). Taxonomy (GTDB): domain Bacteria; phylum Pseudomonadota; class Gammaproteobacteria; order Burkholderiales; family Burkholderiaceae_C; genus JANYCG01. The sequence continues at coordinate 3,638 of JANOAP010000559.1, forward strand.
TGAACGATGCCATTGACACGGCTGAACGTGCGGTGGAGATTGCCCAAAGCATTGGTTACCCCGTGATGATCAAGGCATCGGCGGGCGGTGGTGGCAAGGGCCTGCGCGTGGCCTTTAACGACAAGGAGGCGTTTGAAGGCTTCACGTCATGTCGCAACGAGGCCCGCAACAGTTTTGGGGATGACCGCGTGTTCATCGAGAAGTTTGTCGAGGAGCCGCGCCATATCGAGATCCAGCTCATCGGTGACAGCCAGGGCAATGTGATTCACCTGAATGAACGCGAATGCTCCATCCAG
>JANOAP010000560.1:0-4390 GCA_031411175.1 Rhodoferax sp.
GATGCCGAACGCCACGTTGCGTCCCACGTCGAGGTGCGGAAACAAGGCGTAGTCCTGGAACACCATGCCCATGCGCCGCTGCTCGGGGGGCACAGACTGACCGGGTTCACTAATGGCGTGACCATTCAGGATGATCCGGCCTGCGCTGACGGACTCCAACCCTGCGACGGCACGCAACAGCGTGGTCTTGCCACAGCCTGAGGGGCCAATTAGCACGCCAATGTCTCCCGCTTTCAGGTCGAGCGACACGCCAGACACAGCGGGCTGGGCGCGGTTGGGGTAGGTCACACTGAGCTGTTGCAGATCCAGAAACATGGGGGGATTCTAGATAATTACAATTCTCATTCGCGCCGGCGTGGTACGGGCCCCAAGTGGCATCCCGAGCCTGGTCTTCCTGCATTTTTCACAGAACCTCTTTTTGCGCACCTACCAACGCTTGATTCAACTGCCCCTGCTGCTGATCGCCGCTGTGGTGTTGTTGCCCGTGCTGGCGGTGCTTTCGGCACTTGTGCAATGGAATGCCGCCAGTGGCCAGATATTGCAGCAGATGTTGGCTACAGTGTTGCCCCAGTACGCCATGACCTCGGTGCTGCTGTGCGTCTGCGTGGCCGTGGGTGTGGCGGTGGTGGGCGCGGCCACCGCTTGTGTGGTGAGCCTGTTTGATTTTCCGGGCCGTAAAACGCTGGCGTGGGCGTTGCTCCTGCCGCTGGCCATGCCGGCTTATGTGGTGGCCTATGCCTATACCGATTTTTTGCAATACAGCGGCCCGGCCCAGGCGGCGTTGCGGGCGTTCACGGGCGGGCAGGGGCGCATGTTGCCCGAGGTGCGCAGCCTGGGCGGTGCGGTGCTGGTGTTTGTGGTCACGCTGTACCCCTATGTGTATCTGCTGGTGCGGGCGGCATTGGCCGAGCGGGGCGCGCACCTGATGGAGGCCGCCCGCATGCTGGGTGCACCCCTGTCACGCCGCATTCGCACGGTGGCCCTGCCGCTGGCCCGCCCGGCGGTGGCAGCCGGGGTGGCCCTGGCGCTGATGGAGACGCTGGCCGACTTTGGTGTCTCCAGCTACTTCGGGATTCAGACCTTCACAGCGGGCATTTACAAGGCCTGGCTGTCCATGGACAACCCGGTGGCGGCCGCCCAGCTGGCCTGTGTGTTGCTGCTGGTGGTAAGTGTGTTGCTGGGGCTGGAGCGCCGGGCGCAGCAGCACATGCGGTTTTCTGCGGTGAAGGGCATGCGTGTGGGCAGTGCCGAGGCACGGCGTGTGCCGCTGTCGGGCGCACAGCGGGTGCAGGCGCTGGCGGTATGTGTGTTGCCGGTACTGCTGGGTTTTGTGTTGCCAGTGCTGTTCATGCTGCGCCCGTTGTACCAGGGCTGGCAGTCTGCCGATGCGCCCCTGCCCTGGGCCAGTTTTGGGCTGTGGGCCTGGCACAGTCTCAAGCTGGGAACCATCGCAGCGGTGCTGGCGGTGGCGGTAGCCTTGTTGCTGGCGTTTGCAGCGCGGCGCTCCCCATCGCGGCTCACGCAGGGGGTGTTGCAGGTGGCCAGCCTGGGGTATGCCGTGCCCGGTGCCGTGATTGTGGTGGGGCTGTTGCTGCCGGTGGGCTGGCTGCAGGCGGCGCAGCCTACCTGGGGCGTGGGTTATGTGCTCACGGCCACGGTGCTGGGCGTGGTGTGGGCCTACCTGGTGCGGTTTTGTGCCGTGGCCCTGCAAAGTGTGCAAAGCGGGTACAGCCGCATTCCGCTGAGTTACGACGAATCCGCACGCATGCAGGGCGTGACGGGCCTGGCCTTGCTGCGCAGTGTGCATGGGCCGCTGTTGCGCCGCTCCATCTTGGTGGCCGGTTTGCTGGTGTTTGTGGACGTGATGAAGGAGCTGCCTGCCACGCTGGTGCTGCGTCCCTTTAACCATGACACCCTGGCCGTGATGGCCTACCAGCTGGCGCGTGACGAACGTTTAGGTGAGGCCGCCTTGCCCTGCCTGGCTTTGGTGGCTGTGGGGTTGATACCGGTGATGCTGTTGAGCCGCTCCCTGAACCGGGAAACCGGTTGACCTTATGGGAGTCTGTTGATGGGCATAAAAAACGCCGGTTTCCCAGCGTTCTGAATGCGTGATCTGCTACTGAAAGCAGACCATCAACTTATTTGTATCCCACACGGTCCAGCATTTGTTGCACCTTGGTCTGGTTCATGCCGACCACGCTGATGGGGATGGTTTCGCTTTTGAAGCTGCCACCGCTCATGGTTTGCAGGGCCGGGTTGTTGACCTGTAAGCCTCTGGCGGTAGGCCATTCGTTGTTGCCGTTGGCAAAGTAGTTTTGGGCCTCTGCGCCGGCCAAGTATTCCAGAAACTTCACGGCATTCGCCGGGTTTTTGCTGCTTTTAGCCATGCCACCGCCAGCGATGTTCAGGTGGGTGCCCCAACTGGCTTGGTTGGGAAACACCACACTTACTTTGTCCATGACGGCCTTCTCGTCGGCTTTGTCCGAACGCATCAGGCGCGCTACGTAGTAGGTGTTGGTGATGGCAATGCCACATTCTCCGGAGGCGACGGACTTGATCTGGTCGGTGTCGCCACCTTTGGGCGCACGTGCCATGTTGGCCACCAATCCCTGGAGCCAGGACTCGGCTGCTTTGTCTCCCAAATGTTCCGTTACCGCGCCGAATAGCGACAGGTTGTACGGGTGCGAGCCAGAGCGGGTACACAGCAAGCCTTTGTTTTTGGCATCAGCCAATTTTTCATACGTGTCTACGTCGTCACGCTTGACACGGGATTTGTCGTACACCACCACGCGGGCACGGGTGCTATAGCCAAACCAGGGAGTGCCCGCTGACGTGGCTTTGGCGCGGTATTGGGCGGGGATGGCATCGTCAAGCAATTTCGATTGCACCGGTGCAAACAGACCGTCGGTTTCTGCCTTCCACAGCCGGGCTGCATCCACCAGCAGAATGACGTCTGCGGAGGAGGCCGCACCTTCAGCCTTCAGCCGCTGCAAGATACCGGCGTCATCGGCATCCACCCGGTTAATCTTGATGCCGGTGGTCTTGGTGAAGCCGCTGTACAACAGCTCATCTCCCGGGTAGTGACGGGCGGAATAAACGTTGACGATTTGTTCTTGTGCCATGCTGTTGTGCACGGGTGCCAGCGCGGCGCAGGACAGGGTCAGCGCTGACAGGACTAAACGGTGTGAGGTCATAACGAGTTCTCTAAATAATAGGAGCGGATAAATGGAGCAGCTCTTGGAAGAGCGGCAGACCGAATGATAACCATTCGTATTAAAAAGAGTGCAATAACCCTGCAAATCGGAATGACCTGGGGAAGTGAGGGCTGTAACGTGTCAAGCCTCCCGGCGCAGGGCGGGGAACAAAATCACATCGCGGATGCTGGCGCTATCGGTCAACAACATCATCAGCCGGTCAATGCCAATGCCACAGCCACCGGTGGGCGGCATGCCGTATTCGAGTGCGCGCACAAAGTCGTGGTCGTAGAACATGGCTTCGTCGTCACCGCTGTCTTTGGCTGCTACCTGGGCATTGAAACGCGCGGCCTGGTCTTCGGCATCGTTGAGCTCGCTGAAGCCGTTGCCGAATTCCCGACCTGTGATGTACAGCTCAAAGCGTTCGGTGACCTCGGGGCGGTCGTCGTTGGCACGGGCCAGCGGTGAGATCTCGGTGGGGTGTTCCATGATGAAGGTGGGCTGCCACAACTTCTCTTCCACAGTCTCTTCAAAGTAAAGCACCTGCAGGCTGGCCAGGCTGCGTCCCGCGAGTTTGTTTTTGGCCTCGGTCAGGCCGAGCTTCTTCACCGCATTGGTCAGCCACACCGCGTCGAACACGTTGTCGCCGGCCTCGGTGTATTTGCGGATCGCCTCCACAATCGTCAGGCGTTCAAACGGGCGGTTTAAATCCACCGGTTTGCCTGCGTAGGTGAGTTGCAGCGTCCCGCAAGCGCGCTGGGCGGCATCGCGGATCAACTTTTCGGTGTAGTCCATCAGGTCCTGGTAGTTCCAGTAGGCCGCGTAGAACTCCATCATGGTGAACTCGGGGTTGTGGCGCACGCTGATGCCTTCGTTGCGGTAGCTGCGGTTGATCTCGAACACGCGCTCAAAACCACCGACGATCAGGCGCTTGAGGTACAGCTCGGGCGCGATGCGCAGGAACATTTCCTGGTCCAGCGCGTTGTGGTGCGTCTTGAACGGCTTGGCGTTGGCGCCGCCGGGAATCGGATGCAGCATGGGCGTTTCGACTTCCAGGAAGTCGTGCGCCACCATGAACTCGCGCAGTGCGCTGACGGCCTTGCTGCGCGCCATGAAACGCTTGCGCGCCTCGACATCGGTCATCAGATCGACATAGCGTTGGCGGTATTTGGTTTCCTGATCGGCCATGCCGTGGA
>JANOAP010000561.1:0-7968 GCA_031411175.1 Rhodoferax sp.
CAAACCATGCCGTAAGTTGTTCCCGCTGTATGTTGTCGTTCTTGGGCTTTGCACTGCCTGCCACCTCGCGGGTTTTCTTGCCACTGGCGGCGGTGGGGTCGGTGGTGGTCTTGTAGGCATCTTCAGCGGCGCACCAGCGAAGGAAAGCCTTTAGCTGGCGCAGGGCAAGGCGCGTGCGTGCGGGGCGTGTCTTGGTTTCCTTTTGTGCCCATGCATGAACCTTGGCACTGTCAAGGTCGGCCAGGCGCATCGCCATAAAGTGCGCCAGCGGCCCGGCGATGGTCTTAACGTCTTTCACGCGCTTGTGCGCTTCACCGCCCGCTTGGGCCATCTTCATATGGTCTTGATAGTGCACCTCACTCCAAACCCCAAGAATAGGACAAAGGAAGAGAAGAAGGATTGGCGCGGTCTGCGGCCCGGTTTTCGATTCCGCCCCAGCCACCAGTTAACCCCTCATGGGTAAGGAATACCCCGCTATTCAAAAGATAGCGGGGTTTTTCTTTGGTGGAATCCGTAGTCAAAGTGACCTACCCCTTCCCAGCCATACCAGCTTTAGAGTGGAAATTCCGTTCAACGCCCAATGAATGTCGGCACCCGCTTCTGCGGAAACGCTCGCACCGCCTCCTGATGGTCGTGGCTGCGATTGGACAGACCCTCGTAGCCAATCGACGCGTCCATGTTGCTGTGCGCGAGTTGTTTGAGTCCGATGTTGACGGCTTGCTTGGTCGTGCGTATGGCCTGCAAGGCCCCACCCGCCAGGCGATCGGCGAACGCAGCGACGCGTGCGTCCAGTTCGGCTGCGGGTACGGCGTGGTTGATCAGTCCCATTCGCGCTGCGTCCGGCGCGAGCATCAGGTCACCCGTCATCAAATACTCCTTGGCGCGGGCATAGCCTATCAATTGGGGCCAGATCACGGCACCGCCGTCGCCCGCCGTGAGGCCCACGTTGACGTGCGGGTCTCCAATTTTTGCGTGTTCAGCGGCAAAGATCACGTCACAAAACAGTGCAATGGTCGCACCCAGCCCGGTCGCATGGCCATTGAGTTTGGCGATCACCGGCTTATCGCATTCCAGTAGCGAGAAGATGATGCGTTTGGCCTCGCGTGCCGTGCTGCGGTCGAACTCTTCCGGGTGGTCGATCATGCGCTGCATCCACAGCAGATCGCCACCCGAAGAAAACGCGCGGCCCGCGCCTGTCAGCACAATCACATCGGACTCGGGGTCATCGGCGGCGTCGACAAACACTTGCGCCAGCTCGCGGTGCATATCGGCACCGATGGCATTGAGCGTTTCCGGCCGATTGAGAGTGAGCGTGAGCACACGGCCATGCCGACTGTGCAGGATGGTGCTGTAGCTGTCGAGTGATGACATGGTAATTACTTTCTTCAAAGGGTGAGACCGCCGTCCAGGACCAGACCCGCAACCGCGTCGGCGATGCCCATGCGTTTGATAGGCTGCTTTTGTAGATTAGCCAAGTTCACAGCCTCGACCCATTGCGCCTTGTCGTCCACGGCCAGCGCCCGAGGCCAACGCATTTTTGTTGACGCTACGGCTCATCGGAAAGCGATCAAGCGACTTCAAACAGGCCAGCAGCACCCATACCGCCACCCACGCACATGGTAACGACCACGTACTTCACACCGCGGCGCTGCCCCTCAATCAGCGCATGGCCGACCAGGCGCGCGCCGGTCATGCCGTAGGGGTGACCAATGGAGATTCCACCGCCATCGACGTTGTATTTCTCGGGGTCTATGCCAAGATGGTCGCGGCAATATAGGGCCTGGCAGGCAAAAGCTTCGTTAAGTTCCCACAGACCGATGTCGTCAACCTTCAGGCCGTGCAGCTTCAGCAGTTTGGGCACCGCGTAGATCGGGCCTATGCCCATCTCCTCAGGCGCGCAGCCGGCCACCGCCATGCCGCGGTAGATACCCAAGGGCTTGAGGCCACGGCGCTGCGCCAGACTGGCTTCCATCACCACGCAGGCGCTGGCGCCGTCGGACAACTGGCTGGCGTTGCCCGCCGTGACCACGCCGCCTTCGATCACGGGCTTGAGTGCCTTCAGGCCTTCTAGCGCAGTGTCGGCCCGATTGCCCTCGTCGCGGCCCAAGGTCACCTCACGGTAGCTGATGACACCGGTAGCCTTGTCGGCTACCGCCATGCTGGTCGTGAAAGGCACGATCTCGCGGTCAAAGCGGCCAGCCTGCTGGGCTGCCGCTGTGCGCTGCTGCGACTGCAGCGAATACAGGTCCTGCGACTCGCGGCTGATGGCGTATTTCTTGGCCACAAACTCGGCGGTCATCAGCATGGGCATATAGGCCGTGGGCGCCAGGCGCTCCAGGTTGACGTCCTTTGACGCCATCACACCTTCAAAATAGCTTTTCTGTTCAGCCGTGATGTTCTCGTGCCCGCCAGCCAGGACAATGTCCATGCCGTCCACCATCACCTGCTTGGCGGCCGTGGCAATCGCCATCAGGCCTGATGCGCATTGCCGGTCCATCGTCTGACCCGGTGCTGTCACCGGCAGGCCCGCAGCCAGTGCTGCGTTGCGCGCCAGGTTCATACCCGCCGTGCCGGATGTCAGCACTGTACCAATCACCACGTCCTCAACCTCAGCACCGTCGATGCCCGCGCGTTGCACGGCCTGGTTGATCACATGGCCCAGCATGGTGGGTGACTTGGTGTTGTTGAGCGACCCGCGGTAAGCGCGACCTATGCCGGTGCGCGCGGTGGAAACGATGACAGCTTCTCTCATGATGACTTCCTCAGTTTGGTTGGATTAGGGGTAACCGACCGCAGGCCGGGCTCTCTCAATGGGCGTCGCTGTCTGTGCCCAAGTAGGCCGCAATAACGGCCTCGTTACTTTGCACTTCCTGCGGCGTGCCTTCTGCAATCTTGCTGCCGAAGTCCAGCACCACGATCTTGTCGGAGATGTCCATGATGGTTGGAATATCGTGCTCGACCAGCAGAAAAGTGATACCGAATTCGCCGCGCACGCGCTGAATCAGCGCGGTCATGGCCGATTTTTCCGAGGCGCTCATACCGGCCATGGGTTCGTCCAGCAACACCAGGCGGGCCTTTTGCATCAGGGCTCGGGCGAACTCCACTTGTTTCTGGCGACCATAGGGCAGCTCGGAGGGCATGAGGTTGGCCGTGTCGTCCATGCTCAGGAAAGCCAGTACCTCTTGGGCCGACGCCACCGCCGCCTTTTGCTCGGCGCGCGCGCGCGGCGACATGAACGCACCTTGCAGCAGGCCGGAGCTGCCCTGCTGGTAGGCCCCCACCAGCAGGTTCTCCAGCACAGTGAGGCCACCAAACAGCGCCAGGTTCTGGAACGTGCGCGCGATGCCGTGGCGCGACACTTTGTACGCGGCCTGTGCGGTGATGTCCTCGCCGTCGAACGTCACCTTGCCACCGGTCGGTGTGTACATGCCGGTGATGCAATTGAACATGGTCGTCTTGCCGGCACCGTTAGGCCCAATCAGTGAGGTGATCGCCCCGCGCTCCATGGTGAAAGATACATCCTTGAGTGCCATGATGCCCTGAAAGCGCATCTGCAACGAAGACACTTCGAGCAGCGGTGTAACCGCGGTAGCGGCTCCAGAGGTCCGTACAGTGCTCATACCGCCTCCTTCCCGGCGTTCGCTGCCGGGCGACTGGTACCCAGGTACGAGTCCTTCATCGCAGCGTTAGCCGCGACTTCCGCAGCCGAGCCGGACAATACAACCCGGCCGTTGTTCAGGATGTAGGCACTGGCAGCAAACTCGAGCGCCAGGCGTGCGTTCTGCTCCACGATCAGCATCGATGTGCCCAACGTCTTGCCGACCACCTGCAGTTGCCTGTAGATGTCCTTCACGATCAGTGGTGCCAGCCCGAGCGACAACTCGTCCACCAGCAACAACTTCGGCTGACCGATCAGCGCGCGGCCGAGGGCCAGCATCTGCTGCTCGCCGCCCGAGAGCCAGCCGGCCGACGAGCTGCGGCGTTCCAGCAGACGCGGAAACAGCGTGTACACAGAATCCAGGCCGTTGCGGACCTTGGCACGCGGCAATATGGCCGCACCCACCAGCAGGTTGTCTTCGACGCTGAGCTGTTTGAAGATAAGGCGGCCTTCTGGAACCTGCCCCATACCCATGCGCACCAGCCGGTGCGACGGCAGCCCGAGTATCGATTGCCCGCCGAAGGACACAGCACCACTTGCCACGTGTCCATGGTGCAGGTCGAGCAACCCGGTCACTGCGCGGATCAGCGTGGTCTTGCCGGCGCCATTGGCACCCAACAGCGCCACGATACTGCCTTGCGCAACCACCAAACTGGCGTCTTCCAGTGCCAGGCCCTTGCGACCGTACCCCACCGACAGGCCTCTGATTTCGAGCATGTTCGCCATCACTGCCCCCGCCTGGACAGGATGCGGTCGCGCCACTGCTTGCCCATGCCTGCGATGCCACCGGGCGCGAAGATCAGCAGCAGGATCACCAGCCCGCCGAAGATGAGCTGCACCAACTGTGCCTTGTGCTCGACCAGCACCAGTTGGACCAACCCGGTGGAGTCACCGGCCTGCGAGGCAAACCCGTTGATCACCGAAGGCAACAGCAGCCACAGCGCCGCACCTACCAGTGAGCCCCACAGCGACCCCATGCCGCCGATGATGATCATGGCGATGAACTGGATCGCGAAGTTGATGCCGAAGGCCTCGGAGGTCACGTTGGTCAGGTAGTACGCATACAGCGCGCCGGCCATGGAGGCGATGGCCGAGCTGAGCATAAAGGCCTTGAGACGCAGAATGCGCACGTCGGCACCCACTGCAGTGGCAGCCAATTCGTGGTCGCGCATGGCCATCAGCACCCGCCCCTCGCGCGTGCGCAACGTGTTGCGCAGACCCCAGTAGACCAGCGCTACCACCGGTAACAGGAAGAAATACCAGCGTATCGGTGTGCTCAACTCGAACGACCCTAGCTTGGCGGCGTTGTACGGTATACCCACCACGTCGAAAAACTTGAACTGGAATTGCAGGAACGCAAAGATCACGATGTAATGCAAGGCCATGGTGGACAGCACAAAGTACAACCCGCGCACGCGCAGTGAAGGCAGGCCAGCAAGCAGACCCGTCAGCGCGCCAGTGACACCGGCCACCAGCAAGACCAGCGGAAACGGCCAGCCCCACAAGGTGCCAGCGGCTGCGGCCGTCATGGCCCCCATGGCATAAAGCGCCGCATGGCCGATCGAGATCAGGCCGGCGCAACCTGTCAGATAGTTGAGCGACAGGGCACCGAGCATGGCGATGAGCATGAGGTTGATCTGCGTCAGACCCAGGTTGAGCAACTGCATGTTGGACAAGTGGATGCCGAAGATCGCCCGCTCTGTCAGCACCACCGGCAGATAAAACAGGGCCGCAACGAAAGCCGCGCGCCAGGCCCATTGCTTGATACCGGCACCGGACGGTGCGAGAGGCACAACAGGGAGTGTTTGTGTAGTCATGGCAAAAATGCGCAGGCGTTAGACGCGGCCCAGTTCTTTTTGGCCGAAGAGGCCCCAGGGCCGCACCATCAGGATCAGCAGCAAAAGGCCGTAAATGACGATGTCGCTGGACTTGGGTGAGATGTAGGTGGCGGCCAGTTGCTCAATCACCCCCACCAGAATGCCGCCTACGATGGCGCCGGGAATGCTCTGCATGCCGCCGATCACGACGGCTGGCAGGGCCAGCAGGCCAATGCTTTCCAGCTCGGTTGAGACGATCTGCAATTGCCCCAGAAACACCCCGCCAATAGCAGCCAGCACGCTGCCGATGGCCCAGGCCAGGCGGTTCATGACGTTGACGTTAATCCCCGAGACCACGGCCGCCTCATGGCCGTCCGCAGTAGCCCGCATCAGCAGGCCGATGGGGGTGAACTTGAAGAAGGCACCAAACCCGGCCATGCAGACCCAACTCACCACCATGGCAGTCAGGTGCAATTGGGATATCCGCAAATTGCCAATCACGAACACACCGCTTGGCAGAGGGGTATTCAGCGGGCGACCTTGCGAGCCGTAGAACATCTCGATCAGCGCGCGCATCACGATCGACAGCGCGATGGTGAGCATGATCACCGACAGCATGGGGCGCCCCGAGAGCGGCTGGATCAACAAGATGTGGATGACCACGCCCAGCAGGGCTGCCGCGCCGATGATGAACAGCACCGCCACGCCAAAAGGCAGCTTCAGCACGGACACGGCAGTCACGGCAAAAAAAGCGCCACACACCACGAACATCCCCTGTGCGAAGTTGAACACGTCCGTCGCCTTGAAGACGACGGCAAAGCCCAGGGCCACCAGCCCGTAGATGCTGCCTACCGCGAGGCCGCCGAAGAGAACTTGAGCGAGCATGATGGCTCCTGGTTGTGGTTGTGGCCGGGCTTACTTGATGTACTTCTCGTAGTCTTTGAAGCCACCGAAATTCTTCACCTTGCTGGCGGCGTAGTCGAAGCCGATGATCTTGTGCACCTGCGGCCCGCCGTGGTCAGTTGCGGTGTAGGTGATTGGAGCGGTAATCCCGCCGTTTTCGGCGACAAAACCCTTGCCCAGGCTTTCCACCAGACGTGCACGCGTCACATTGGGGCCGAGCTCGTTGATGCGGTCGCGCACCATGTCCGCCACGAGCCAGCCTGCAGCGTAGTTGATGTCTTCCTTCAGGGCACCGCGGCCGACCTTGTCGGCGAAGGCGCTCAATTCCATGTTGCCGGGGGTGTTGTCGGAACTGCCGGGCGAAAGGCATGTCGACACGAAGTAGTTGGCGCCGGCAGCGGGGCCCATGGCGGCGTAGATCTGCGGCGTCGCCAGATAGGTGATCCCCACCGCCGGAATCTTCACGCCGTATTGAGCCAGCGCCTTCATGGTCAGGATGGCGGTGTTGGGCACGCCATAGAGGGTGATGAAGTCGGGCTTGAGGTTCATGATCTCGAGCACTTGCGGTGTGACGTCCACCGCGGTGACCTTCATCGTGACCGCCGTGGTGGTGCCGCCGAGCTTGGCCACGGCTTCCGCGACGTAATCGTGGTACTCCTTGCCACCGGCGCTCTCGATGGCTACCGTGACCACCTTGGGCGCCTTGAGCTTGAGCGTGTCAACGAAATAGCCGACACTGGTCTGGGCCATGGGTTTGTACGCGCACATGCCGTGGTAGGTCAGCGGAGATGCGGGTTCGATCAGAGGCTTGGTCGGCGTGTAGGTACCGACCACCGGCACCTTGCCGGCCCGGATGGTCGGGGCCAGCGCCACCTGGCCCCCAGAGCTGCCCATGCCAGAGATGCCAAGCACCGGCGTCTGGCCCACGAACTTCTCGTAAATGATCTTGTCCTGGGCGGCATTGAACTTGTTGTCCTCGGCCAGCACGTTGATCTTGCGGCCGTTGACGCCACCCGCCTCGTTGATCTTGCGCATGTAGTCCTGGAAGCCCTTGACCCAGGTGCCCTGCGACTCGGAGGTGGGACCGCTCATGTCCATCTGCACGCCCCAGTCGATGCGGTCTTTGTATACGCCGTCCTGCGGAACCTCCTGGGCCGTAGCGCCAAAGGCCAGCAGGGTGGTGACGGCCGCAGCCGCGAAAGTTTTTTTGGTGTCTGAATGCATTTTCATGGTGTCTCCTGGAGTAAACCGCCGCTTTTCGGCAGTATGGGGTTAAAGAAAGGGGGAGGGGTTAAAGAGCCTTTGCCGCACGGTGTAATTCGTGGCCAATGGTGTTGAACAGGTAGTCGGCGACCGCGTTGCCGGCCGGCACCAGCTTGCCTTGTCCCAGCAAGCCGTGTGTCTGGTCATTCAGGTGCAGGGCTGCCACGCGCACACCGTCCGCGTCCAGCCGCCGTGCGTAGGCGCGGCCTTCGTCGCACAGCGGGTCATGGGCGACCGTCAGCACCAGCGCGGGCGGCGCGCCGGCCAGGTTCACCGCATGCAGGGGTGAGGCGCGCCAGTCAAGCCGGTCGGCGGTGCGGGGGGTGT
>JANOAP010000562.1:0-12055 GCA_031411175.1 Rhodoferax sp.
GACATCGCCGCACTGGGCGCGGTCAACCTGGCGGCGTTGGACGAGTTGACCAGCGCACGCGAACGCAAGCAGTTTCTGGATGCGCAAACGGCTGACCTGACCGAGGCCATGACCACGCTGGAAGACGCCATCAAGAAGATTGACGGCGAAACCCGCGAGCTGCTGTCAGGCACGTTCAACACCGTGAACGAGCACTTTGGCAAGATGTTTCCGGAGCTGTTTGGCGGTGGCAATGCGCGTCTGGTCATCACCGGCGAGGAGATTCTGGACTCCGGCGTGCAGGTGATTGCGCAGCCGCCGGGCAAGAAAAACCAGACCATTCATTTGTTGTCGGGTGGCGAAAAAGCACTGACCGCGATCGCGCTGGTGTTTGCTATTTTCCAGCTCAACCCCGCACCGTTTTGCCTGCTGGATGAGGTCGATGCGCCGCTGGACGACGCCAACACCGAGCGCTATGCGAAACTGGTGTCCAGCATGAGCAAAGAAACCCAATTTTTATTCATCAGCCACAACAAGATTGCCATGGAAATGGCGGTGCAGTTGATTGGCGTCACCATGCAGGAGCAGGGCGTGTCGCGCATCGTTGCGGTGGACATGGAGTCCGCCGTCACCATGGCGCAGGCCGCCTGACCATGACCATGAGCAGTTTGCAACTGGGTCTGGCCATAGCGGGTGGCGTGGTGCTGGCCGTTGTTGTCGCGCATGGTGCATGGAACTCTCGTAAAAATGCCCCGCGCCAGGCCTTGCCAGAAGATGGCGCTGCGCCACTTCAAGGCCATGACACCCAGCCGGGGCAGACCGACCCGGTGTTCGATGCCGGCAGCTTTGCGATTCCCGCACCCGACAGAAAGCCGACACTGGACGCGTTAATTGACGTTATTGCCACCATTGGGCTGGACGCGCCCGTGTCGGGTGATGCTGCGCTGGCGGCCATGCCCGCCACGCGCCGTGCAGGCAGCAAGCCGTTTGCGGTCGAAGGGCTCAACGTGGCCACGCGGCAATGGGAGCAGCCCGTGCCCGGCCAGCGCTACGACGCCTTCCAGGCCGGGGTGCAGCTTGCCAACCGTTCGGGCGCACTCAACGAGATCGAATACTCCGAATTCGTCATGAAAGCCCAGGCTTTTGCCGATGCGGTCAACGGCACGCCCGAGTTTCCCGAAATGCGCGATGAGGTGGCCCGGGCACGCGAGCTGGACCACTTCGCGGGCGACCATGATGCCCAGCTCAGCTTCACGCTGCGTGCGCGCAATGCGGCCTGGAGCCCTGGCTATATCGCCCAAAACGCGTCCCGCATGGGGTTTGTGCCGGGTGTGATGCCGGGGCGCATGGTGTTGCCCTCCAGCGTGACGGGCATGCCACCCATCCTGGGCCTGAGCTTTGACACCCAGGCCGCCATGGCAGAAGACCCGGCGCAAACCGCGATCCGTGAAGTGGCCCTGAGCCTGGACGTGCCCACAGTGGACCGCAGCGAAAGCCCTTTCGTGCGCTTGCGCGAGACGGCCAACGCATTGGCACTGGCTATGGACGGCCACGTCACCGATGACAACGGCCTGGCCCTGCCGCCCGACGCGATGGACGTGATTGGCTCAGAGCTGGAGCAGCTTTACGACACGCTGGATGCACGTGAGCTGTCGGCCGGGTCGGTGCTGGCGCGGCGTTTGTTCTCTTAACCCCGCTCGTGTTGGGGCAGCCTGTGGTCACGCCGGACATGTTTGCATCAAACTCACCCCTGCCGGAGGCTGCCGAGATTGACAGCCTGCGCCGCCAGCTTCATGCGCACGCCCATCGCTACTACGTGCTGGACGACCCACAGATACCCGATGCCGAGTACGACCGTCTGTTTCAGGCCTTGCAGGCCATAGAGGCCGCGCACCCCGAACTGATCACGCCCGATTCCCCCACCCAGCGCGTGGGCGGCAAGCCGCTGGATGCCTTTGCCGGCGTGCGCCACGCCGTGCCCATGCTCAGCATCCGCACGGAAACCGATACTGAATCATCCGGCGCACAAGCCTTTGATGCCCGCGTGCGCAAGGAACTGGCGCTGACAGACACCGACCCGCCGGTGGAATACGTGGCCGAACTCAAGTTTGATGGCCTGGCCATGAACCTGCGCTATGAGCAGGGCGTGCTGGTGCAGGCCGCTACGCGCGGTGATGGTGAAAACGGCGAAGATGTGACGCAGAACATTCGCACCATTGGCCAAATCCCGCTTCGCCTTTCGCATGAGGTTGCCGCAGCGCTGGGCCGCCCCAAGCAAGGCACGGCCCCCTCGGGGGGCAGCGAAGCACACAAAGTGGCGAGCGTGGGGCTGCCATCGGTTCTGGAAGTGCGCGGCGAGGTCTATATGCGACGCGACGATTTCGAGGCCATGAACGAGAAGCAGCGCGAAAAGGGTGAAAAAACCTTCGTCAACCCGCGCAATGCAGCGGCGGGTGCTGTGCGCCAGCTCGACCCTGCCATTGCCGCCCAGCGCCCCTTGAGTTTCTTCGCCTATGGCCTGGGCGAGGTCACGCCAGCGGAGCAGGGTGGTCCGCAATTTGGCACGCATTACGACATGCTGCAAACCCTGAAATGCTGGGGGTTTCCGGTGGCAGCACAGGTGGATATTGCCAGAGGCGCTCCTGAATTGGTAGCATATCATCAGCGCATAGGGCAGGAGCGTGACCAGTTGCCCTATGACATTGACGGTGTGGTTTACAAGGTCAACAGCCTGGCCTTGCAGCGCCAGCTCGGGTTCATCACCCGCGAGCCGCGCTGGGCCGTGGCGCATAAATATCCGGCGCAAGAGCAGGTCACCCAAGTGCTGGCCATCGACGTGCAGGTGGGGCGCACCGGCAAGCTCACACCGGTGGCCCGGCTGGACCCGGTATTTGTGGGTGGGACCACGGTGTCGAATGCGACCTTGCACAACCTATTCGAAGTTCGCAAGAAGGAAGTGCGTGTTGGCGACCAAGTGGTTGTGCGCCGAGCGGGCGATGTGATCCCTGAGGTCGTGGGTAAAGTTCAAAAATTACTAACCCAGGAACCGTTCGGGCACTACCCGCGCAACGCCTACGTTCCGAACTTCCGAATGCCCCGTTCCTGCCCTGTCTGCGGCAGCGCCGTCGTACGGGAAAAAGGCGAGATGAATCATCGCTGCAGCGGCGGGCTGTTTTGTCCGGCGCAGCGCAAGGAAGCTATCCTGCATTTCGCCCACCGCCGCGCGGTCGAGGTGGAAGGCCTGGGCGACAAGCTGGTGGAACAACTGGTGGATGCGGGCATCATCAAAACCCTGCCCGATTTGTACCGGCTGGGACTGTCTTCATTGGCGGCATTGGACCGGATGGCCGAGAAATCCGCTCAGAACATTGTGGATGCGCTACAAAAATCGAAGCAAACCACCTTGCCCCGATTCCTTTTCGGCCTGGGCATTCGCCATATCGGTGAAGCCACGGCCAAGGCGCTGGCCAGCCACTTTGGCAAGCTGGACGCGATCATGGATGCCACGCCAGAGCAACTGCTGGAGGTCGCTGACGTAGGCCCCATCGTTGCGCAAAGTGTCCGCACGTTTTTCGATCAGCCCCATAACCGCGAGGTGGTTGAGCAACTGCGAAAACCGGAGCCTGACGGGTGTGGCCTCATCTGGGCCGAGGGCGAGCCCGCCGCCGTCGCCCCCAAACCACTGGCTGGCAAAACCTTCGTCATCACTGGCACGCTGCCCACGTTAAGTCGCGACGAAGCCAAAGATCTGCTGGAGGCCGCCGGTGCCAAGGTGGCCGGGTCGGTCAGCAAAAAAACCAGCTACCTGGTGGCCGGTGCCGAAGCGGGCAGCAAGCTGGACAAGGCGCGCGAGCTGGGGATTGAGATTTTGGATGAAACGGGGCTGATGGCGTTACTTGCCGGTTTGTCGTGATGCTGGAGCGATTGAGTCCAGATGACCTTCGCGTTTGACGCTGCCACCGATCTTGTGAGCCTTCGAGTTTTTAGTCACAATGAGCCTATGTCTACCGCCGAAATCCTTGAATCTGCCCGCAAACTCCGCCCTGCAGAGCGGCTCAAGCTGATTGATGCCTTAATGGAGTCGCTCGACGAGCCAGACCCCGTTATTGAGGCAGCTTGGGCGATTGAGGCGCAGGACCGTCTTGCGGCCTATCAGCGGGGAGAGTTGACCTCAGCCCCCATAGAAGAGCTTTTTACAAAATTGCGCGCCTTGTGAACGTTCGCAGGTTGCCTGGGGTCGATGAAGAAGTCATCGAAGCCCTTTATTACTACCGTGCAATAGAGTTCAGGTTGGGTTCGCGTCTTGTCGAAGAGTTCGAGGCGGTCATCCGAAGAATTGTTCACTTCCCAAAAGGTTGGAAACCGATTGCCCCTAACCTGCGGCAGTGCGGACTCAAAGGTTTTCCCTACGTCGTCATCTACACGGAAGACGATGAAGAGATTGTTGTCGTTGCCTTCGCCAACACCCATCGTCGCCCAGGCTATTGGCGCGACAGACTCGAATCACCATGACCATCCGTGACATCCTCAAAATGGGCGACCCGCGTTTGCTGCGCGTGGCACCGCCGGTAACCCAATTCGACACTGACGAGTTGCACTTGCTCATCACCGACATGCTGGACACCATGCGCGCCGCCAATGGCGCGGGGCTGGCGGCACCCCAGATTGGGGTGGATTTGCAACTGGTGATCTTTGGCACCGATGCGCCCAATCCGCGTTACCCCGATGCGCCTGCCGTGCCTCGCACAGTGCTGATCAACCCCGTGATCACACCATTGCCCTTGTTTTCAGAGGCCTCCGGTGACGCTGCCACGATCACTGAGGAGGAAGACTGGGAGGGCTGCCTTTCAGTGCCCGGTCTGCGCGGTGTGGTGCCGCGCTGGAGCTGCATTCAGTACACCGGGTTTGACCAGTACGGTGACGCAATCAATCGCACCGTGGAAGGCTTTCACGCACGGGTGGTGCAGCATGAGTGCGATCACCTGATCGGCACGTTGTACCCGATGCGGGTGCGCGACTTCAGGCAGTTTGGCTACACCGAAGTCTTGTTTCCGGGCATTGATGCCGCAGAGGACGACTGACGTCCGCTGCAGGGCGGTTTGCGCCATGCGCTACGGGGTCAAAGTGACCTGATCTGCACTTTGCGCCACCTGATCGGGCCACCGGTTGCACCGTTCACCCCGGCACCATACTGCAGCGCGATCGGGCCATTGGGGAACTGGCTGTTGCGAATGTTGACGGTCTGCGTGCCGTTGAACCGCACCACCAGCTCGTCGCCTCTGGCCAGAATCTGCATGTTGTTCCACCGCCCGCCCGCCTTGTGCACGATGGGGACCGGCACGGGCGCGTAGTTGACAATGGCTGCCGTACCGTAAGTGGGGTCTGGCCGGATGTCCCAGATGTTGACTTCGTATGAGTTGTCGGCGGCGATTTTGGCCGGATCGCTAAGGCGCACGAAAATCCCGCTGTTGGTGTCGGTGGCTGCCCAGAACTCGGCATTGATCTCGAAGTCGCGGTACGTTTTCTTGGAGACCAGGTACCCGCCCTTGCCTTTGTCGGCGACGATGGCACCGCCTTCAGCCCGCCAATTGGCGTCGCCGGTGGTGGTCCAGTTGTCCAGGCCCTTTTCGCCATCGACCAAGGTGACCCAATCAGAGCCTGCCACCGGGCTGGCGCATGCGGCAAGGCCCACCACCGGTGCCAGCAAGCCCAGCCTGATAAATGTCGAACGTTTCATGAAGTGTCTCCAGTTGTGTTGTCGTGCGCCGGCAGCAAACCGCTGCCTGCGCACTATCGCACAACTGGGTGCAGGGCTGTCAAGCCTTCAGCGCTTCCAGCAATTCCGTCTCGATCTCGATCTGTGCCCTGTTTTGCTGGAGCTCAGGCCCGTCGATCAAAAAGGTGTCTTCCACCCGTTCTCCGAGGGTGGCGACCTTGGCCAGTTGCAGGTTAATGCGGTGCTTTGCCAGCACGCGCGCCACACTGTAAAGCAGGCCAACCCGGTCGCTGGCCGAGATATTGAGCAGCCAGCGCTGGGCTTTTTCGTCGGGGCGCAAGCTCACGCGTGGCGCAATCGGGAAGCTCCTGACGCGGCGAGACACACGCCCCTTGCTGGGCGCGGGCAACGGCCCGCTGTCGGCAATGGCCAGGGCGAGGTTGTTCTCCAGCAAGCTGGTGACTTCACGGTATTCCTCGGGTGGGGCCGACGTAATGACCTGAAAGGTGTCGAGCGCGTGGCCGTTTTTGGCGGTGTGAATCCGGGCATCCAGAATGCTGAAGCCGTTCTGGTCAAAGTAGCCGCAAATGCGTGCAAATAAATCGGGCTGGTCGGGCGTGTAGACCAGCACCTGCAGGCCGTCACCTGCGGGTGAGCGGCGCGCCCGCACGATGGCTTTGGGCGAACCCACATGGCGTGAAAGCTGCTTGGTGTGCCAGGCGATGTCGGCGGCGTCATGCCGCATGAAATAACCCACGTCCAGCGTGTCCCACAGCGGCTTGTGGGCTTCAAACGGCATGGCATACAGGGCCACCATCACCAGCGCCTCGCGCTTGCGCAGCTCCACTTCGGCATCGGCGTCTGGCGCGCGTCCTCCCAGGGTGCGCAAGGTGTAGCGGTACAGGTCCTCCAGCAGCTTGCCCTTCCAGGCATTCCAGACCTTGGGGCTGGTGCCGCGAATGTCGGCCACGGTCAGCAGGTACAAGGCTGTCAGGTAGCGCTCGGTGCCCACGCGTTTGGCAAATGCGCCAATGACGTCGGGGTCGCTCAGGTCCGACTTTTGAGCGATGCGGCTCATGGTCAGGTGCTCCTGCACCAGAAACTCGATCAGCTTGCAGTCCTCACGGTCTATGGCGTGCTGCTTGCAAAAGCGCCGCACATCGGCGGCCCCCAGCACGGAGTGGTCACCCCCGCGCCCTTTGGCAATGTCGTGGTACAGCGCCGCCACATAAAGCACGTAAGGCTTGTCCCAGCCGGCGGCCAATTGCGAGCAGAACGGGTACTCATGCGCATGCTCGGCCAGGAAAAAACGACGCACATTGCGCAGCACCATCAGGATGTGCTGGTCCACCGTGTAAACGTGAAACAGGTCGTGCTGCATCTGGCCCACGATGCGGCGGAACACCCAGAGGTAGCGGCCCAGTACCGAGGTCTGGTTCATCAGCCGCATGGCATGGGTGATGCCGTCGTGCTGCATCAGGATTTCCCTGAACGTGGCCTGGTTGACGGGGTCATTGCGGAACTTGCCATCCATCAACTCGCGGGCGTTGTACAGCGCCCGCAGCGTGCGCGCAGACAAGCCCTTGATACCCACGGTAGTCTGGTACAGCAGAAAGGTTTCCAGAATGGCGTGCGGGTTGCGCTGGTACAGGTCGTCGCTGGCAACCTCGATCATGCCGGCCTTGTCCAGAAACCGCTCGTTGATCGGGTGCGGTTCGTGCGCCTGGGGGTTGAGCCGCTCCTCAATGTTCATCAACAGAATCTGGTTGAGCTGCGTCACGGCTTTGGCGGCCCAGTAATACCGGCGCATCAGCGCTTCGCTTGACCGAACCGGCAGCCGGACGCCATCAGGCGATTCCGACTTATAGCCGAACGATTCGGCTACGGCGGTTTGCATGTCGAACACGAGGCGGTCTTCGCGTCGCCCGGAAATCACGTGCAGCCTTGCACGGATCAGCTTGAGCAAGGCCTCATTGCGCTTGATCTGCTTGACCTCAAACGTCGTGGCCAGCCCATTGCGGGCAAGTTCTTCCCAGTTTCTGCCGAAGCCGGACGCCTTGGAAACCCACATAATGATCTGCAGGTCACGCAGTCCGCCGGGAGACTCCTTGCAATTGGGTTCCAGCGAATAAGGCGTGTTTTCAAACTTGTTGTGGCGCTGGCGCAGCTCCAGGGTTTTGGCCACAAAGAAAGCTTTGGGGTCGAGTGCGGCCCGGAATTTTTTTTGGAACCGGTTGAACAGCTTGACGTCACCGGTGACCAGTCTTGACTCGATCAACGAGGTTTGCACCGTCACATCTTTTTCGGCCTCGGCCAGGCACTCGGAAATGCTGCGCACGCTGGAGCCGATTTCAAGGCCTGAGTCCCAGCAACTGCCGATGAAGGCTTCAATCTGGGTTTTTAGCGTCGCATCGTTGTCGGGACTCTGGTCATCAGGCAGTAGCAGCAGCACGTCAACGTCCGAGTGCGGAAACAGCTCTTCGCGCCCGAAGCCGCCCACGGCCAGCAGCGCAAATGGCTTGGTGAAGCCGGCCAGTTGCCATAGGCCACGCAGGCTTTCGTCAGCCAATTGAGACAGCTGCTGCAAAGCCTTGCGCACGCCGCGCGTGGACGAACCACTGGCCGTGATGGCCGCCAGCACTGCAGCCTTGGCCGCGCGGTAGCGTTCGCGCCGGGCCTGGGCATCCGTCATGCGGTCACAAAGGCAGGGGTGGGCGGGCTCCCGGCAGAGAGAGTCAACACCTCATAGCCCGTTTCCGTGACGAGCACCGTGTGTTCCCACTGGGCCGAGAGCGAATGGTCCTTGGTCACAATCGTCCAGCCGTCTTTCTCGGGGCCGTCCTTGATCTCTTTGCGCCCGGCGTTGATCATGGGCTCGATGGTGAAGGTCATGCCCACCTTGAGCTCTTCCAGCGTGCCCGGTTTGCCGTAGTGCAGTACCTGGGGTTCTTCATGAAAAATGCGGCCAATGCCGTGGCCACAAAACTCCCGCACCACGCTGAAGCCCTGGCCTTCGGCAAACTTCTGGATGGCCCAGCCAATGTCGCCCAGCCGCACGCCGGGCTTGACCATCATGATGCCGTGCCACATGGCGTCGTAGGTGATAGCGCACAGGCGTTTGGCAGCAATCGAGCTGTCGCCCACGATGAACATGCGGCTGGTGTCGCCGTGCCAGCCTTCCTTGATCACCGTGACGTCAATATTGACGATATCGCCCTTTTTCAGCGGCTTGTCATTGGGAATACCGTGGCAGACCTGGTGGTTGACCGAGGTGCAGATGGACTTGGGGTAAGGCGTGGAGCCACCGCCTTTGTAGTTCAGCGGTGCCGGAATGCCACCCTGCACCTGGGTGATGTAATCATGGGCCAGCTTGTCCAGCGCATTGGTGGTGATACCGGGCTTCACATGGGGTGTGAGAAAGTCAAGCACCTCGGAAGCCAGCTTGCCGGCCACGCGCATGCCCTGGACGCCTTCGGCGTCTTTGTACGTAATTGTCATGGGCCAAATTATCCCAGAGGGCGCAACACTTCGCCGTCAGGCCCCCGACTGGGCCAAAATGGGGTGCCTTACTTCAAAGGTTCCAAGGAGTTCCATGGCTGATACCCCTTCCGCATCGCTGGGCGACAGCTTCAAGAATTTTTTCGAGATTGTTCCGGCGCTGGATGACGAGCTGGTCAACGACGTGTTTTTCATCCGGCATGAGGTCTACGCCCGCGACCTGGGCTTTGAGCCCGTGCGGGAAGACCAGCGCGAGACTGACAAATACGACTGCCATTCATTGCACTGCCTGGTGCGCACGTCGCAGCACCCGGCCCGGCTCGCAGGCTGCGCCCGGCTGATATTGCCCGACCCGCTGCAACCCGCAGCGCCCCTGCCGTTTGAGATTTATTGCGAGCACAGCCTGGACCGCTCGCTGATGGACCCCGCGCAGTTGCCCCGTGACCGCATTGCCGAGGTATCGCGCCTGGCCGTGATGTCAGGCTTTCGCCGACGCAAGGGAGAGCAGGGGCGCGAAGCACTGGTGACCGAGCAGGACTTTGGCGACGCCCGGCAGCCGCGCTTTCCGTACATCCCGATCAGCCTGTACATGGGGGCCGTGCTGATGGCCAAGCGCATGGGTATTGATTACCTGTTCACCCTGACTGAGCCGCGCCTGGCCGGCCATTTTGCCAAGTTGGGGGTGAACATCCGCCCGATTGGTGCGCCGGTCGATCATCGGGGCCTGCGGGTGCCCTCAGTCATTGAGGTGGCTGAAATCCCCGAGCGGGTGCGGGCCATGATCCGCCCGCTGTGGACCACCATCGAATCCCAGATGATGGCGGTCTATGCATTGCAAGCCCCATCGGGGGCGCAAGAGGCATAACGCAGCCAGTTAAAATCTTGGCTGGTTCGCATGCCAGCCCAGTCAGCGCGGGTGTTGCGGGCCTCTTTCAACCCGACCAGCCAAACATCCAGTGACACAGCACATCTCCTCCTTCGAGGGCGGCAGCGCTCTTGGCAATTTTCGCGTCCGTCAGCTTCTGCCCAAACTGCAGGCCATTCATGAGCGGATTTCCGGCGTCTCCGCCCGGTTTGTGCACCTGGTGCTGTCGGCCACTGCGCCCGACGCCGCGCTTGAAAGCCAACTGGGTGCCTTGCTGACCTACGGCGAGCCCTACAGCGGCCCGCTGGACGGCCCGCTGCTGGTCGTCACCCCCCGGTTTGGCACTGTCTCGCCGTGGGCGTCCAAAGCCACGGACATTGCTCACAACTGCGGCTTGGCCGTACGCCGGGTGGAGCGCATTGTGGAATACCGGCTGGCGCTCAAACAGCCTCTGCTGGGCAAGGTGTCACTCACCCCGGACCAGATGAGCCAGGTGGCAGCTTTGCTGCATGACCGCATGACCGAAAGCGTGATGCTGACGCGCGGGCAGGCGCACGAACTGTTCACCGAGCTGCATCCCGCGCCCATGGCACACGTAGACGTGCTGGGTGGTGGCAAACGCGCACTTCAGGCGGCCAACACCGAATTTGGCCTGGCCCTGGCGGATGACGAGATCGACTACCTGGTGCAGGCCTTCACGCAACTCAAGCGCAACCCCACCGACGTGGAGCTGATGATGTTCGCCCAGGCCAACAGCGAACATTGCCGTCACAAAATCTTCAACGCGCAGTTCACCATTGACGGCGTGGCGCAAGACCAGAGCCTGTTTGGCATGATCCGCCACACGCACAAGGCGCACCCGCAGCACATGCTGGTGGCGTACTCTGACAACGCCTCGGTGATGGAAGGCAGTGCTGTCGAGCGCTTCGTGGCAAAACAGGCCACCAGACCTCTAAAAATGGGCTTGAGTAGCTACGAAAAATATAGCGAAACGAATCACATCCTGATGAAGGTGGAAACCCATAACCACCCCACGGCCATCTCGCCGTTCCCCGGTGCGTCCACCGGCGCGGGCGGCGAGATACGCGACGAAGGCGCGACGGGGCGCGGCTCCAAGCCCAAAGCCGGGTTGACCGGGTTCACCGTGTCCAAACTGTGGGGCGGCTGGTCTGACCAGCCCGGCGGCAAGCCTGAGCACATCGCCAGCCCGCTGCAAATCATGATCGAAGGCCCGCTGGGTGGTGCAGCCTTCAACAACGAATTTGGCAGGCCCAATCTGTTGGGCTACTTCCGCGAGTACGAGCAAAGCATCAGCTACAAGTTTTCGCACACCACGCCAGAGGGCGAGGTACACGAGCAGCGAGGCTACCACAAGCCCATCATGATCGCCGGCGGCTTGGGCGTGATTGATGCCACGCAGACTCAAAAAATTGAATTTCCCGCAGGCAGTTTGCTGATACAACTCGGCGGCCCCGGCATGCGCATTGGCATGGGTGGCAGCGCGGCCAGTTCCATGGCCACGGGTGCAAACGCGGCCCAGCTTGACTTTGATTCGG
The DNA here is from genome assembly GCA_031411175.1 of Rhodoferax sp. Classification (GTDB taxonomy): domain Bacteria; phylum Pseudomonadota; class Gammaproteobacteria; order Burkholderiales; family Burkholderiaceae_C; genus JANYCG01. Next base: position 11,615 of record JANOAP010000562.1, read on the forward strand.
TGCAACGCGGCAACCCTGAAATTGAGCGGCGTGCGCAGGAGGTCATCAACCACTGCTGGAACCTGCAGGGCGAGAACCCTATCCTCGCCATCCATGACGTGGGTGCCGGTGGCCTGAGCAATGCCTTCCCTGAGTTGACCAACGACGCAGGCCGTGGTGCCCGGTTTGACCTGCGCGCCGTGCCGCTTGAAGAGTCCGGCCTGGCCCCCACGGAAATCTGGTGCAACGAGAGCCAGGAGCGCTATGTGCTGGCCATTGCGCCCGAGTCGCTTGAGCTGTTCAAGGCCTTGTGCGAGCGTGAAAGATGCCCGTTTTCAGTGGTCGGAGTCGCGACTGAAGAGCGTCAACTGGTGCTTGCAGATGCAGCCGACGCAGCAGACCGTCCGGTCAACATGCCTATGAACGTGTTGTTGGGCAAGCCGCCCAAGATGCACCGTGATG
>JANOAP010000563.1:0-9435 GCA_031411175.1 Rhodoferax sp.
ATTGAATTCACCAACGTGAGCAAGTCGTTTGGCGACCGCATGCTCATTGACAACCTGAGCTTCAAGGTGCCGGCCGGTGCCATCGTCGGCATTATTGGCCCCAATGGTGCTGGTAAATCAACTTTGTTCCGGATGATCGCGGGCAAGGAAAAACCGGACAGCGGTGAGGTGAAGATTGGTGCCACGGTCAAGATGGCGTTTGTCGACCAGAACCGCGATGACCTGGCCAACGAGAAAACCGTGTGGGAAGACGTCTCCGGCGGGCTCGACATTCTCAACGTGGGCAAGTTCCAGATGGCCAGCCGCGCTTACTGCGGGCGCTTCAACTTCAACGGCTCCGACCAGCAAAAACGCGTTGGCACGCTGTCGGGCGGCGAGCGTGGCCGTTTGCATCTGGCCAAGACCCTGATTGCCGGGGGTAACGTGCTGATGCTTGACGAGCCCTCCAATGATCTGGATGTGGAAACCTTGCGCGCGCTGGAAGATGCCCTGCTGGAATTTGCCGGTTCGCTGATGGTCATCAGCCATGATCGCTGGTTCCTGGACCGCATCGCCACCCATATTCTGGCGGCCGAGGGTGACAGCCAATGGACCTTCTTTGACGGAAATTACCAGGAATACGAGGCCGACAAGAAGCGCCGCCTGGGTGAAGAGGGTGCCAAACCCAAGCGAGTGCGCTTCAAGGCCTTGAAGTAACCTGCCCCGGTAAAGCCAACTTCCCGAAACGACCGTGAAACAACCATGACTCTCACCGGCAGCTTTGACGTGACGGGTCACCCAGGCGAGCTTTACCGCGCGACGCTGGCCGCGGCTGCCGACGGCGGCAGTTACCTCATGGGGCAGCTGGTTAACGCCGTGCGGCGCTCGCTGAGCGAGCGTGAGAGTTCGGCCCGAGATTTTCGTGAGCGCGATGTCCTGCTGGAGTCCAGGCGCTTGCTCGACAAGTTTGCGGGCGAGCTGTGTACCCATTACCCGGTCGAATTGCTTGCGGCGTTTACCGATACCGGGGTGCCAGATACGGCAATCCCTATTGCGGCGAGCGAAGTCCGGTTCGACCAGCTTGAGTTGATGGATGAAGGCCAGGTGAATGAGAGCGTTGAAATTGCCCGAGCCCAGCAGGCCGCACTGCTGGGCAGTGATCTGGCCCTGGCGGATCTCAACACCCTGATCTGCGCCGCGCAAGGCCTGAAGACCGTACGACCCGAGCGCAACCCCGTGCGCCCCGAAATGTATGTCAAGGCATTGCAGACCCTGGTGACCCGCACGAAGGTGCCCTCGGCTATCCGCCTGGACTGGTTGCGGCGCATGTGCGCCGCGCTCGGTGCCGAATTGAGCGCCTTGTATGGTGAGCTGTCACAGCAACTGCGTGCGCAAGGCGTTGTGTCGGCAGGCTATGCCATATTGCAGACGCCGGGTGGGGGTGCCGCGGGCGCAGCGCGGCCCGCGCAGGCGGGCGTTGCCAGAGCCACTTCGTTGTCTGGTGAACGTACCCCGGCTGGACAGCCTGCGGGCCAAGTGGGTACTAACCTGCGCAGCGGTGCGCCCGCACGGCGCGGCGCGGTGGCGAAGCCGCAGGATGAGGCCTTTCTCACGCTGGACAAGCTCCGGCGTCTGTTGTCGGGCGAGCTGGATGGTCAGGCGGTCACCCGTGCACCCGAGACCTTTGCCGAAAAATTTGCACGTGAATTCGAAGGTCAGCCAGACGCCATCGATACCAATTCCTCAGCGGCATCGGAGTTCCAGCCCACGGTACCTGCCGCCTTTGAGGCACTCAAGGAAATGCGGCAGGTTGACCAGGTCATGCAGCGCATCGAGAACCGCCATGCCCTGGAGACAGGCGACGCCGCGTCCGGACCAGGACAGCCCCATCTGGTGCGGCGTCAGCTGCGGCAAATGGCCCAGGGGCTGGGCCAGGCGCTGAGCCTGGAAGTGGTGGCGCTGATGATAGAAAACATCGCGCGGGACCCCCGCTTGCTGCCACCCATCACGCAACTGGTGCGCAGCCTGGAACCCGCCTTGCTGCGATTGGCGCTGGTGGATCCGCGTTTTTTCAGCCACAAGGCGCATCCGGCTCGGTGTCTGCTGCAGGAGATCACCCACCGCAGCCTGGCTTACGAGTCGGAAGCGTCGCGCGGTTTTGCCGCCTTTCTCGACCTCTTGAAGCAGGGCATCAAGCCTCTGGAGACGGTTCAGATCGGCAATGCGGAGCCGTTTGAGCTGGTCCTCAATGGTTTGGTCGAGATTTGGAATGCACGAGGGCGCGAGGAGCGGCTGCAGGTTGAAAAGGCCGTCGAGGCGCTGCGTAACGCCGAAGCCCGAAACCTGATGGCGGAAAAACTGGCCACCGAGGTGCGTGCACGGCCTGATGCGCTGATGGTCTCAACTGAAATCATCGATTTTCTCTGCGGCCCCTGGGCGCAGGTGGTGGCGCAAGCCCGGATCACGGACAAGACCGGTGCCAGCGACCCCGAAAAATATGTAGAACTGATCGCGGTGCTGCTGTGGAGCGCCCAGCCCGAGCTGACGCGCAAGAATGTCTCGGAGCTGACCCGTCTGGTGCCCAAGCTGCTCTCGAAGCTGCGCGAAGGCCTGGACACCATTCGCTACCCCACGGTCAAAACCAGTGCCTTTTTTGAAACCCTGATGAATTTGCATCAGCAAGCCTTCAGGCCCGCCGCACGTGTGCCTGTGCCTGGGCCGGACGATGTCAAGGCCCGGTCCGCCGTTGAAGCTCGCCTTGACTTGCGCGATGACGACGACCCGTGGATCGGTCCCGTGGAAGCCAAGGCCTCGGGCTTCATGGAAATGCTGCCTGAAGTAACGGTACACAGGGCGGTCCGCAGGCGTTCAAGTCCAACGGGCCTGATGACCCAGGATCCTGCTGAGACCGCCGTTGCGCAGCAGATGATGGAAGAAGTGGAAGACGTTGTGAGCCCACCGCCCGATGCCGCGATGCCGATTGGCGCGTGGCTTGAGCTCCAGATGAATGGCCGCTGGACCCGGACTCAATTGACCTGGGCCAGCCCGCACGGCACGCTTTTCCTGTTCACCAGCGCGTCTGGCACCACGCAATCCATGACGCGCCGCTTGCGCGACAAACTGTTTACTGCGGGTAATCTGCGCCTGATTTCGGGCCAGACGCTGGTGGATGGCGCTCTGGACGCCGTGGCGCAAATGGCCATGCGCAATAGCGTGGACAGCGTGATTGATCCGCTGGCAGACTCCTTGCCCGACCTTAAACCCTGAGCAATTTCTGGCGCACCAGATCGATGTGGTTGCGCAGGGCATAAAGCTCATCGGTATGAGACAGCGGCACGGCAATCTTTTCAGCCCGGGCTTCCAATTCATCCAGCTCCTGCATCAGGCCTGCGACTGACTCAGGCGTTTTGCCATCGCTGGCACCCATGCGCTCCTCAATGTCGCGCAACTGGCCGTACCAGCGGAAGACACGGGAGCGGATCCTGAACTCGTACAGCGGCGGAACAATGCGGCCCAAGGGCAGCAGCACGGCGACGATGATGCCCAGCGCAAGCCACATCCGCTCAACCAGGTTGGCCATTGAAAACGGCAGGTAACGCTGGAGCATGGGCACACCGCCGCGCAGCGTGCGCTGGGCTTCCTCGGCCAGCGCGAACTCGGTGTTGGCCGCATTGGGAAACTCGTGGGCGCGGCTGAACCAGCCCGCCTTGCCATGCAGCGTCAGCGAGGTCTGTGAAAACAGTTGCAGCAGGGCAGGGTGCACGCCTTCGCGGGCTAGCAGGGTAGTGGTCGGGGCCACCAGGCGCACGTCCGTGGCAGGCACATTCCCCGCAATATCCACCACCCCGCGCGGCAGTAAAACCGGTGCCAGAAATGAGAAGCGCCGCGAGTAGGCCTCGTTCTGCGCGAAGTCCATCAATTTGACGCCTGGCGTCTGCAACAGCATCTGCACCATGGACGATTCGGGCGCCGAGGCAAACACGATGGCATCCAGTTCACCACCGAGGAAAGCCATGGTGGCGGGCGTTTGCTCCAGGCGGGACAGCTTTAGCGTGCCAACTTCCATGCGGTTGACGTCAAACAGCTTGTCCATCAGGCTGGGCACGCCGCTGCCCGCCGTGCCCACGTTGATGCGCAGGCCGTTGAATTGCGTCAGCGAATCCAGCACGCCACCCGGAGCCATCCTGGCAGCAGAATCAGTGCGGTAGAACAGCCACAGGGGCTCCAGAAACAGACTGCCCAAAGACTTGATGCCCGTGTCGGCCTGTGCCAGCGCTTCGTTGCTGCCGCCTTGCACAAACCCGATATCAGCGCGGCCTTCCCGTAACAATTGCAGGTTGGCAGACGATCCCTCACTGGCCAAAAGCCGCACCTCAATGCCGCTTTTGGCCAGCTCTTTCGCGTAGCGGTTGCCAAACTCGGCATAGGCACTTTGTGCCGGGCCGGTGGCCAGCGTCAGGTGTTTGGGCGGATTCGGATCAAGCCACCAGTAGGCCAACGCCAGCAGGGCAGCCGCCAGCCCAATGAAGGGACCGGCCGAAGTGAGAAGCGCGCGGGCTGTGAGAAGGGAATAGCGAAAGGTTTGCGACATACCCCAAGTATCAGCCCCAAGTATCAGCCCGCCAGCAGGGACTGCTCAAACTCGGAAATCGGCATGGGGCGACCAAACAGGTAGCCTTGATAGGCATCACACCCCTGCGAGGCTAAAAAATCCCGCTGCGCAGCAGTCTCGACGCCTTCAGCAATCACGGCCAGCCCCAGGCTATGCCCCAGCGCAATAACCGTGCGTGCAATGGCTGCGTCGTTCGGGTCCGTCATCAGGTCACGTACAAACGACTGGTCAATTTTGAGCTGGTCCAGTGGCAGACGTTTGAGGTACGAGAGCGATGAGTAGCCGGTGCCAAAATCGTCCAGCGAAAACCCCACTCCGTGTTGCTGCAGAGCCGTCATTTTTTCGATGGTTCCCTCCACATCCTTCACGAGCAGGCTCTCGGTCAATTCAAGCTTGAGCCGGTGCGGATTGGCACCGGTGTAGTTGAGGAGGCCGATCACGTCATCCACAAAATCCTGCTGGCGGAACTGCCTGGCGCTGACGTTGACTGACAGCGTCAAATGAGATAGCCCGGGGATGTTGGCCCAGGCCACCAGCTGAATGCAAGCGGTTTCCAGCACCCATTGGCCCAGGGAAAGAATCAGCCCGGTCTCTTCCGCCAGACCAATAAACTCCCCTGGCGAAACCATGCCACGCACCGGATGCGGCCAGCGCAGCAGAACTTCAGCGCCGGTGGCAGCACCCTCGCGGTTGATCTGGGGTTGGAAGTAAATCTGAAACTGGTTCTTGAGAATGCCCTGGCGGATATCGCCTTCCAGCGCCGCACGGGCCGACACCACGGCCTGCATCGTGGGGTCAAAAAAGCGCAGGGTGTTGCGGCCTGCGGACTTGGCCTGGTACATGGCGAGGTCGGCCTGCTTGAGGAGTTCATCCGTTGATTGCGGATGACCGCTGAACAGGGTCACGCCAATACTGGGCGAAATGTTGTACTCGTGGCCTGCAAGTTGGTAAGGCATGTTGATGGAAGCCAGAATTTTCTCGCCAACGACTTCCGCGCTGGCCGCAGCCAGTTCGAGACTGTCGCTGAGCTGTTCCAGCATCACCACGAACTCGTCGCCGCCCAGCCGCGCCACGGTGTCACCGGCCCTGACGCACTCGGCCAGACGTTGGCCCACCTGCTGGAGCAGCAGATCACCCATGTCGTGGCCCAGCGTGTCGTTCAGCGTCTTGAAATTATCGAGGTCAATGAATTGCAGGGCACCCATGTGGCCGGTGCGCGTGGCACTGATCAGGGCCTTGTGCAGGCGGTCCAGCAGCAGGCGGCGGTTGGGTAACTGGGTAAGTGGATCAAAGAAGGCAAGCTTGTTGATTTCTTCTTCGGCCGCCTTGCGCTCGGTGTTGTCTGCAAACGTGTTGACATAGTGGGTGATGCCTCCATCATCGCCACACACGGCTGTGAGCGTTCGCATGTCAGGATAGATTTCGCCGGATTTGCGCCGGTTCCAGATTTCGCCACGCCACACCCCTTTTTCCTTCGCTGCATTCAAGAGGGTGTCATAGAACGACTTGTCATGGCGGTGGGAATTGAGGAATTCCAGGGTGCGACCCTGGGCTTCCGCAGCCGTGAAGCCGGTGATGGCCGTGAAGGCAGGATTGACGCGCAGCACCACGTGGTCGGGGTCGGTGATGACCATGCCTTCCTGCGAGTTGAAGGCTGTTGCGGCCACCCGCAGATCGCTTTCGCTCTGCTTGCGCTGGGTGATATCGCGCACCAGCAATATGAAGCGTGGCCTGTCGCTGTCCTGGGGGGATTTGCGGGTCACCGAGACCTCGAACCAGAACTCGCCGCTCGGCCAGCGAAGCGGGAACTCCAGCCCCTCGGCGCGCCCCTTGGCGTGCGCAATCTGCATGGCTGCCATGACCTTTTCAGCGGCATGGGGTGGCAACACGTCGAAGATCTTTTTGCCCGCCACAAAGCCGGGCGGCGGGATCATATCGGCCCAGCGTGGCGCATGGTAGTCATCGTAAGTGCCGTCCAGCGCAATTTCAAGAATCAGGTCGGGCACAGCATCCAGGGTGGCCTGGAGCTTGTACTGGGCGGCCGTAATTTCGTGGGTGCGCGCCTCAACCAGACTTTCCAGTCCTCTTTCATGGGCCTTTTGCGCGACCAGCAGGCGGGCGGCGTAGGCCAGCAACAGGCTGAAAGCCAGCCCGAATGCTGCCTGCAGTGCCAGGCTGACAGGATCGCCCCAGCCTTTCCTGGGTGCCACGCTGAGAGTCCAGCGGCCATTGGCCATGTCCACGCCCTGGTCGACGGGTGAGACCAGGGCCGCCGTTGACGACGCCATAATGCCCTGCTTCTTGCCGGTATCGGGGTGGGTGCGCCACAATTCAAAATCTAAACCGCGCTGGTTTAACTGCTCAAGCCGTGCGTCCGCCAGCGCCTGCGGGAACCGTATGACGACGCTCACGAAACCCCAAAATTCCGGCTTGCCCGTGGGGCCATCCAGAAACACGGGAAGCCGCCCCACCACCCCAAGACCGCCTTGAACCAGGTTCAATGGCCCGGCCAGTGTGAGCTTTCCAGTCTCCTTGGCAATGAAGGCCTCGCGGCTCTGCTTTGGGTCTGCCAGCTGGTTGAACCCGATCGTCCGTTCGTTGCCAGCCAGTGGCACGACGCGCTGGATGATGCCACCGGGTGACAAGGCGACAGACGCCACACCTGGCGTCTGCAGCAGCAATTGGCTGGTGACGCCTTCGAATTCGGGGATGCTGCCCTTGCCTTGTCGGATCATGGCGCCCAGTGCATGGGCCGTCGACAGTGCGCGTTCCATCGTGGTCTGGATGGCGTGGGCATGGTCGGTCGCCTGCGCTGCAATGCGCAGCCGCTCTTCCATTTCGCGCCCGCGGTCCAGACGCCAGATGAGGATGGCCGCCACGGCGGCACCCAGCAAGAACACCATGACAGCAACGACTCGGGGGTGACTGGTAGCAGGCACTGCGGTGGACTTCTGAGTGGCCATGGCTGGGTTGGGGTGGTGAGTACGGCTGCCGCGGTGGTGCTGGCTGGCCCGGCGATGCCCAGCGATAGTACTGCGATTCCTCTACCTCGACGGGCCCATCGTCAGGCCCATCGCCATGTCGCTGGCCGCTGGCCAGACACTGCTGCCAGACGTGACACCGCGTGCCGCCAGAACTGCCCGCACAGTCGCCCGAGCGGTGACCTCGGCGGCCAGCGTACCCAGCACTATCATGCCCACCGTCTTGCCGGCGGCACCGGTACCTAGCGCAAACATCGTGTCGCCATCCGACATGGTGTGCACCGGGTTGATGGCGCGGGCCAGCCCATCATGCGATACCTGCGCCAGACGGTGAGCCTGAGCTTTGGTCAGAATGGCATCGGTGGCGACCACGCCGATGGTGGTGTTGGTGCCAGCCAGCAAGGGCCCGGGCGCTTCGCCGCGCAGGATGGCGTCGCGAATGCCCAGTAGTGCCCGCCCATCCGCCGTGCGCGCTCCCGCGATGACCTGACCGGTTTCGGGGCACACCACATCACCCAGCGCGTTGCAGGCGACGATGGCCCCCACCGTGATGCCGTCCACCGTGATGGACGCGCTGCCAATGCCGCCTTTCATGGCCCGCGCAATACCAAACAGTTTGCCCACCAGCGCGCCCGCACCGGCACCCACATTGCCTTCTGTGGGTGGGGTGCGGCTGGCTGCCACACAGGCGGCATAGCCCGCGTGCGCATCCGGTCGAACGCGGGCATCGCCCACCGGCAAATCAAACAGCACAGCGGCAGGAACAATGGGCACCAGGCCATATTTCATGTCAAGCCCGATGCCGTTTTCTTCAAGCCACCGCATCACGCCACTGGCGGCGTCCAGCCCCCAGGCGCTGCCACCCGCCAGGGTGATGGCATGCACCCGGTCTACCAGATTGCTGGGATGAAGCAGGTCTGTCTCGCGCGTGCCGGGTGCCGCGCCACGCACATCCACGCCGGCCACTGCGCCCGCGCGCGCAATGATCACGGTGCAGCCGGTGGGTCGGCGCGTCTCGGTGAAGTGGCCCACTTCAATGCCTGCAACCCGGGTGATTGCACCCGGGGGGTCCATCACGTCTGCGGCACCTGTCTCGGACGGTCTTGTGTTCATGGTCTTTGGATTATCCCCAAACACGACTGAACCTGGTTTTTCCGGAGGAAGCTTCTAAATTCTGAGAGGTTTTAGGGCTCCAGACCATAAGATATGAGCTTAACGCGCTATTTAAAATATAGCGTTCGTGGTTTTCATTTGACACGCTGGCGCCGCATCAGCAGGTACAGCGCTGGCACCACAAACATCGACAGCAGCGGCGCCGTGATCATGCCGCCCACCATGGGCGCGGCAATGCGCTGCATGACTTCCGAGCCGGTGCCTGTGCCCCACATGATGGGAAACAGACCGGCCAGGATGACGGCCACCGTCATGGCTTTGGGACGAACGCGCAAGACAGCGCCTTCGCGGATCGCATCCAGCAGGTCGTCTGCCGTCGTCTTGCCTTGTGCGATACGGTCATTCCATGCGTGCTTGAGGTACAGCAGCATGATGACCCCAAACTCTGCCGATACCCCCGCCAGCGCGATGAAGCCCACCGCACCCGCCACCGACAGGTTGTAGCCCAGCAGGTACAGCAGCCAGATGCCGCCAATCAGCGCAAAGGGCAGGGTGGCCATGATCAGGATCGCTTCGCCAAAGCTGGAGAACGTCAGGTACAGCAGCACAAAGATGATCAGCAGCGTGAACGGCACCACCAGCTTGAGCTTGGCCGTGGCCCGCTCCAGAAACTCGAACTGCCCCGACCACGACACCGAGTAACCGGCGGGCAAGGCCACCTTGTCGGCCACGGCTTTTTGCATGTCTTGC
>JANOAP010000564.1:0-1631 GCA_031411175.1 Rhodoferax sp.
CCCGCAGTTCGTAAATCTCCAGCATTTCCCGCACCGAAATCTGGCGCACAAAAACGCCCCGGTTGGGCACCGCCGTGACCAGCCCCATGCCGGTCAGGATACGGATGGCTTCACGGATGGGGCCACGGCTGGTGCCCATGCGCAGGGCCAGCGCGGCTTCATTCAGGCGCTCGCCAGGCTTGTGTTCACCCGCATAAATCAGACGCTTGAGCTCTTCGGCAATACCCAAAGACAGGCCCTGATCTGATTTTTCTTTCAACTGCGACATGGGAGCGACAAATGTGAGGGTGACATAGGCTTTGGCTTGGTGAGCGCCTTGTTTAGCCTTGCTTGGTACTTAGTTGATAGTGGGCTTGAAGGCGCTTGTTGATGGTATCACCCGGTCTTTGCGATCCTGCCAAACCATCTGAAAATATCCAAAAAGTGTTGCCTATTAAATAATAAGTGTTGACACTTTGAGTTACCATAGCAAACACTTCAAACGGTGCACGCCACGCCCACTTCAGGAATACCCGTCCATGCCCCACCTGCCCGCCTCCCCCGCCCTGGCGCGTTTTCGCGTGATCGACCTGACCCAGGTGCGCGCCGGCCCCACGGCCTGCCGCCAGTTGGCCGACTGGGGGGCCGACGTGATCCAGGTGCAAATGCCCGAACACATGCGCGGCGACGACACCCTGGGCGGGCAAGACGGCTCGGACTACCAGTACACCCACCGCAACAAGCGCTCCATCACGCTCAACCTGAAAGAGCCAGAAGGCATTGCGGTGCTCAAGCGCCTGATTGCCGGGGCTGATGTGGTCGTTGAGAACTTCCGGCCTGATGTGAAGTTCCGCCTCGGTATTGATTACGAGACGCTGCGTCAGGACAACCCCAAACTCGTCTACGCCAGCATCTCGGGTTTCGGCCAGACCGGCCCCCTGGCCCAGCGCCCCGGCTTTGACCAGATTGCGCAGGGCATGGGTGGGCTGATGTCGGTCACCGGTATGGCAGAACAGGGGCCTATGCGTGTGGGCATTCCGATTGCCGACCTGTGCGCCGGTATTTTTGCAGCGCAGGGCATTCTGGTAGCGCTGCTGGAGCGCGAAGCCTCTGGCAAGGGCCAATGGCTACATACGTCGCTGCTGGAGTCCATGGTCTACATGATGGACTTCCAGACTTCGCGCTGGTTGATTGATGGTGACGTGGCCACGCAGGCCGGCAACTTTCACCCCACCAGCATTCCTACCGGGGTGTACAAGGCACGCGATGGCTATATGAACATTGCGGTCTTTGGCTCCAAAATCTGGGAGCGTTTTTGTGACATTCTGGGGGCACCTGAGTGGGTCAGCGACGAGCGTTATAAAGACAAGCGAGGCCGATCAGTGAACCGCGACACCCTCAACGCCGAGATCAACCGCCACCTGGCCGCACAAGACCGCAGCTATTGGATAGAGCGCCTGAACGCAGGTGGCGTGGCCTGCGGCCATATCAACAACCTGCAAGAGGTGTTTGAAGAACCCCAGGTGCAGCATCTGGCCATGGTCAAAGACGTGGTGTCCGTTCACCAGGGGCCACAGCGCCTGGTGGGCCAGCCCATGACGCTGGAGCGCACGCCCAGCAGCATCGCCCGCGCCGCACCGCGCCGTGGCGAG
>JANOAP010000565.1:0-9019 GCA_031411175.1 Rhodoferax sp.
CCGTGATGGAAGCCTCTTCAGAACTCAGGTTGCGAAAACTGATGCGCTCAACCACGATGCCAAAAATGCCGCCCACCACAAACGCACCGGCCATGGCCAGCGGAATCGAAGGCACAGCCTGCGCAATCACCAGCCCGGCAAAGCCACCGACCATGAAGACCTCGGTGTGCGCGAAATTGATCCTGTGCAGCACACCGACGATCAGGGTGAAGCCTACCGCCACCAAGGCGTAGAGCCCTCCTGTCATCAGGCCGTTGATGATTTGACCGGCAATCATGTCGTTTGGTTTTCCCCGGCTTTAGTTCAGTAGTAGGAGAGCAGCTTGCCAAAGCCCTGCAGCTTGTCGTTGATGCCACAAGCCCGCAGTGCATGCCAGTAGGTAGCCGTATTAATGGCAATCACCGGCTTGCCCAGGTACCACTCCGCTGCGGCTGCAAACCGCACCATGGACAGATTGGTGCCGACCTGCACGATGGCATCCACGTCATCGCCATCCAGTTGCTTCAGGGCGTCACGACACATGTCGTCTGTGGTGTAAGCGATTTGCACCGGGCTGGGACGGCGCAGACACAGGTCACGGACCACGGTAAAACCGCAATCCTGGTAAAAGCGCCTGACCTGGTCATTGGCGACGGGAAAGTACGGTGACAGGAATGCGATGCGTTTGGCCTTGTAGGTATTCAGGGCTGCTTCGGTCGCGAATGAGCCGCAGGAGACGCCCACACCAGCACGGTCGCGCATCATTTCAAGGTATTTTTCGGCGCCATTGCGACCATCCCAGAAGGTCGCGGCCGACATGCCCATGACCAGGTACTGCATCTCGCAACTCTTGAGCACGTCCAGGGCTTGCAGGGTGCTGCCCTGAATGTTCTGCACCAGTTGCAAGAACTCTTCATCGGTGTTGACAGGGTCGTTGGGAATGATGATGCGGCTGTAGTGGTTGGTCACGCCAACCGGGCGCATGTCGTCAAAGTCAGGTTGAACAATGGTGTTGGTTGAGGGGCCAAGCGCCCCGAATTTCATGCGGTAACCCAGGTGGTCCATGCTCAGGCTTTCGAAAGTAGTTTCAGGAAGGCGTCGCGCGGCATCACGTCTGCGTATTTCTGCCGCATGTCGAAGAGGTTGGCCTCATGCGGCTCCATGGCACGGTCGCCCACGCAGTCTTCGATGACGACTGTGCGGAAATTGAATTGCATGGCATCTACAACCGTTGCCCGCACACAGCCGCTGGTGGTGCAACCCACAATGACGGCGGTGTCCACGCCACGCAGGTGCAGCCACTCAGACAGGCCAGTTGAAAAGAAGGCCGACGCCGACACTTTGCGCAGCACCCATTCGCCGTCTATCGGGGTGAGCTGGGGCACGGTCTGGGAGCCGGGCGCGTTTTCCGTCAGGGTCAGCAGGGGTGGCACCTTCATGCAAAACACATTTCTGTTGGCCCCATCGTCTGCAAACACCACGCGGGTATGCACCACAGGCAGGCCTGCCTTGCGAAAGGCTGCCAGCAGGGGAACCGTGGCGTCTACAGCGGCAGCGATATGCGGGCCACCGAACTGCTTCTCGTCAACAAAGCCATTCACGAAGTCAACCAAAATCAAACCGCAACGCGCTCCGATGCCGGACGCATTGCCCATGTTCTGCTGGCGGTAGATGTCTTCCTTGTTCAAGACTTGACCTCTTCGGCAGCATGGGTCTTGTCGAATTCCGACACCCAGTCAAAGCCCATCAGTTTTGAAAACTCCTGGAAGTCATGGAGCGGCTGCTGCACGTTGGCACTGGAGCCGGTCGCCTTGATGTGGCTGTACACATTTTTGAAGGCGGCACCGGCCGACAGGAATGCCGCCGATGGGAAAATCGCCAGGCCGTAACCGATGCGCTGTAGCTCTTCCCGGGTCAGCACAGGCGTGCGTCCAGTTTCGACCATATTGGCCACCAGCGGCAGATCAAACGCCTTGCCGATGGTCTCCATCTCTTCAATGGATTCCGGACTTTCGATGAACAGGATGTCAGCACCCGCGCGGGCGTATTTCTCCATGCGCCGCATGGCTTCGTCCAGGCCATGCACGGTGCGCGCGTCGGTGCGCGCAATGATCTGGAAATTTTTGTCGGTACGGGTTTCTGCGGCCACCCTGATCTTGGCCACCATGTCTTCGGCTGGCACCACCCGGCGGCCCAGCATGTGGCCGCACTTCTTGGGAAACTCCTGGTCTTCAAGCTGGATGGCACAGGCACCGGCGGTTTCATAGCCGCGAACGGTGTGCATGACATTGAGCAGGCCGCCGTAACCTGTGTCGCCGTCGCAAATCAGGGGCGTGTCGGTGATGCTGACGTATTGGGTGACGCGGTTGATCATGTCCGTGTAGCTGGCCAGGCCAGCGTCGGGCAGGCCCAGGTAAGAGGCCACGGTACCGTAGCCCGTCATGTACAGGGCGTCAAAGCCCATCTGGTCGGCAATCCTGGCCGAGACCATTTCAAAAACACCCGGAGCCACGACGAGATGACCTCGGGTAAAACGGGCTTTGAGTTCTGCACGTTTTTGCGTGCCGGTTTTGGTGGTGAGACCTTGCTTCATGCTATCGACTCCGCGCGTTCCAGCGCATCAATCATGGATGTTTTGCGAAGGTAATCCTTCGCGGCGACCGGGTTGGCTGCGATGGCCCGCAACTCGTCCTGGGTTTTGCGACGCTTTTCGGGGTCGCGTTCTTCAATGGTTTTCTTGTTGCGGGCAGTGTTGGCGTTGATGTATTCAATGGCCACCGACCGGCGCTGACGCTCGTAGCGGTCCAGCAGGTCGGTGGAAGCGCCTGAAAGCAGGATGTCAACCAGCTTGTCGGACAGGTTGAAGGCATCCTGCACGCCACCATTCATGCCCATGCCGCCCAGCGGGTTGTTGATGTGCGCGGCGTCACCCGCAAGTATCACGCGACCCCGGCGGAATTGCTTGGCGACCCGTTGGTGCACTTTGTAGAGGGTGCGGTGCACCGTGGGGTAAGGCGTGTCCTTGGGCAGCAGGTTTTGCAGGCGCGCCTGTATGGATGCGTCAGTCAGGACTTCTTCATCGGACTCTTCCGGGCGTGTCGGGAACAAGACCCGCCACAGTGAGGGCACACGAAGCAGCACGCACCATTCCTGGGGGTCCGACACATAGTTGACGTAAGACAGTTTGGGGAAATGATCGGCAAACTCAAAGTCAGTCGATACGACGAGGAAGCGCTCCGGGTAGGTGAAGCCTTCAAACTCGATGCCCAGCGATTGACGTACCGAACTCCAGGCACCATCAGCGCCGATCAGGTAGTCTCCCGTGAAGGCTTGGACTTCGCCGTCAACCTTCACCTTGACTTCAACACCCTCGGCATCCTGCAGCACAGACTGCAACTCTGCGCCCAGCAATATCCTGGCGTGCGGAAACCCGGCAAGCCGGTCAAGCAACAGTGTGTTGAGCTTCCACTGTTCGCATTGCAGGCGGAAGGGGTGCTGTGTTTCGCCCTCCAGCAAAGACATGTCAAATTCCGCAACCAGGCCTTCCTTGCGGTCACGCTGCTGGGTATAGCGGGCCACCAGCCCCTGTGACACCAGCTCTTCCGTGATGCCGAAGCGGGCCAGCAGGTCCAGCGTGGGCGGGTGAAATGTGGATGCGCGAAGGTCTTGAGGTGACGTGGTGTTGCGCTCAAACACTGTGACGGGAATTCCAGCCCTGGCCAGAGTCAGAGCGCTGACGAGCCCCACCGGGCCTGCTCCAGCAATCAGTACATGAGGGGAAGTCATTGGCAGTTCGTCAAAGTGAATAAGCTGCAAATGATTAGGCACAACGCCCGTTTGCACAAGCACAAAAAACCCGCCCCATACCCAAAACTTATTCATCCATACCATTCGTAGGATAGCCAGGGCTGTGGTGGTACAACTAAAGCGCCGTTTGCATCCGCAAACCATCCATGAAAGCCTTGAGCATGGGCGACTCTGTGGTTTCACGGCGGCGGATCACGCCCACGCTGCCCTCGCGCAGATAGGGCAAGGGCAGAGGCACAACCTGCTTGAGACCCTGGAAGTAATGCATCAGCCGGGCTGACATGGGGGCCACCAGGTCCCCATCCTGAAGCATGGTCACGATGACCAGGGTAGACCCAGTTTCGACCCGGTAGCGCGGCGAAGGCTGGCCGGCCAGCGCCAGCTCGTGTTCGAGCTCACGTCGCAGCGGGCTGACTTTGGGCGGAATGATCCACGGGTAGCGCAGCACATCGGGCCAGTCGACCTTGCGTTTTTTAGCCAGCGGGTGGTTGGCACTCACCACCACGCGGATTTGCTCCGGGTACAAAATATCGCATCGCACGCCGGTATCCAGGCGCGCCTGGTCGGTACGGGTAATGACCAGGTCCACGCGCCCCTCTTCAAGTTGCGGCAGCAGGGCATCCAGCCGGTTTTCGATGATGTTGAGGTAAGCGTCGGGAAAGCGCTTCCTGAAGTAACCCGCCGCTTTGGGGACCAGCCCCGTTGCAACGGTAGGCGTGATGCCCACCACCAGATTGCCCGAGGCACCGATGGACATCAGCCGTATCGTGGCCTGGGTGCGGTCAAGCTCACCAATGATGGCCCGTGCGTGGGATACCAGCGCAGTGCAGAACTCGGTAGGCGTCAGACCGCGGGAGTTGCGTTTGAACAGCTTGACGTTCAGGTCTTCTTCCAGCTCGCTGAGCCACTTCGACAGGCCGGGCTGCGTCACACCCATCTGGGTCGCCGTGTGGCTGACGTTACGGGTCTCGTAGAGCGCCACCAGCAGGTACAACTGCCGCATGCGAAGACGTTGTGTCCATTCCATCGTGATATACCTTAAATGTTATGGAAGAAGAAAATAATATCATTTTAAGGAAATACCAGCAGACCGCACAATCCGCTACATCAAGCAACCGGGATCATCAGGCACGGTAAGTGCTATTTGCCTTGAACATCTTTTTTGTTTCACAGGAGTCTTTATGCGTCGTCATCTTTTGCTTTCAGCCGCGTTCACCTTGCTGGCTTTGACCCAGCCCGGGTTGGCCATCGCGCAACAATACCCCACCAAGCCCATCAAAATCATCGTGCCCGCCACGGCGGGCGGCACGGGCGACATTTTTGCGAGGGCCATTGCCATCAAGCTGCAAGAGTCTTTGGGTCAACCCGTCGTTGTTGAATACAAGCCAGGCGCCGGTACCAATATTGGCAGCGATTTTGTAGCCAAGGCCGCGCCTGATGGCTACACCCTCCTGATCAACGGCCTGCCTCTGGCAGCGAACCCTTCGCTGTACGCCAGCATGCCTTTCAGTCCGTCAAAAGACCTGACGCCCGTCATCGAGGTGGCCGAGTTGGTCAACGTGGTGACGGTGCATCCGGGCACCGCCGTCAAATCACTTCGCGAACTCGTGGATCTCGCCAAAGCTGATCCGGGCAAGCTGAATTACGGAAGCCCCGGGGCCGGTAGCTCAAGTCATCTGGCGGCCGAGTTGCTGGCGCTGAAAAGCGGGGCCAAGTTCACACACATCGCCTACCAGGGCAATGCACAAGCGACCACCGACCACATTGGCGGCACCTTGCAGGTGGGCTTTGTCAATTTGCCGGTCGCCCTGCAGTTCGTCAAAAGTGGAAAGCTCAAGCCGCTGGCGGTGACCTCGGCCAAACGGTCGCCCCTGCTGCCCGATGTGCCAACCGTTGCCGAGGCGCTGGGCATCCCCGACTACGAGCTGACGGGCTGGTTCGGGCTGCTGCTGCCGTCACGCACCCCGCGCGACATCGTGGTGCGCCTGCAGGAGGAGACCAGCCGCGCTCTGAAAGACCCGGCGGTCATCGAAACCATACGGATCGCTGGCGGATGTCGTGGGTGGAAGCACTGCGCAGTTTGAAGCGCGCATCAAAAAGGATACCGAGCGGCTGACGGAAGTTATTCGCCTGTCGGGCGCGTCCGTCAAATGAGCTTCGGTGGCGGCGCAATTTCTGCGGGCGCAGTGAAAGAAGAACTTGCCGCACTTGTGCTACTGCGACGGCTTCGCGCGCATGGCGTTGAGTATTTCTTCTGCAATCCCGGTACCGATTTTCCGGCCATCGTCGAGGCGTTTTCGATGGCTGAGGCAGACCCCGAGATCGCGAAGTCCATCCCGAAACCGATTGTCGTCACGCACGAGAACGCTGCTGTTGCGATGGCCCACGGTGTTTACCTTGTCACTGGACGCCCCCAGGCCGTGATGGTTCACGTGAACGTCGGCACCGCCAACACCATCAATGGTGCAGCCAACGCCAACCGCGACAACGCCCCCATCCTGTTGATGGCGGGCCGCACGCCCATCACTGAGACCGGCATGCATGGCTCCCGCAGCCGCAATATTCACTGGGCCCAGGAAATGTTCGACCAGGCCGGCATGTTGCGTGAACTCGTCAAATGGGACTATGAACTCAAGATAGCGACCGAAACAGAGTCAGCGGTTGACCGTGCAATGGAACTCATGATGTCGTCGCCACGTGGCCCGGCTTATCTGTCATTGCCGCGAGAGATCATCAGCATGCCTGTCAAGGCAACGCAGCCCAAGCGTATTCGGGCAGTCGCTGGCGCGGCCTGGCCTGAACCAGCGGCAATACAGCAACTGGCTGGACTTCTCGCGAAGGCGAAGCGGCCCCTCATCATCACCTCCACATCGGGACGTACCCGTGCCGGGTTCGATGCGCTGTCTGCGCTGACACAGAAGTACGCGATTGGCGTGGTGACGCTCTACGGGCGCTACGTGTGCCTGCCCACCAGCCACGACATGCATTTGGGCTTTCAAACCAAGCCCTTTCTTCAGGATGCCGACCTGATCATCGCGCTGGAGTGCGACGTACCCTGGATACCTTCGCTGGAAAACCCGCCGGTCGATTGCAAAGTCGTCCACATTGCAGAAGACCCCGCGTTCTCGCGCTATCCGGCCAGGGCGTTCCCGGTTGACATTTCCATCAGGGCAGACTGCGCTGTGGCGCTGCAATCGCTGGGCGAGGCACTGGCCAGACTCCTGCCTGAAAGTCCATCCGAAGCCCCATCGATTTCGGAACGCCGAAGCCTGATCGCCACCCGCAGGAAGGCGCTGAGGGATGGCTGGCAGGTGCAGGCTGACAAGGCCGCGCAGGCAGCACACATCACGCCTGAACAAATAAGCCGCTGCATTTCCGACACCGTTGGCCCGGACGCCATCATCGTCAACGAGTATCCCTTGCGTCTGGAGCATGTTGACCGCGAACACAGCGGAAGCTTCCTGGGGCAAAGCCCTGCTGGTGGACTGGGGTGGGGCCTGGGTGCCGCATTGGGTGTGAAGCTGGGTTGCCCTGACCGTCTTGTGGTTGTGACACTGGGCGATGGTGCTTACGTGTTTGACAACCCCACAGCCTGCCATTGGGTGTCTGCGGCCCAGAGTCTGCCGGTTCTGGTCATCATCTACAACAACCAGATGTATGGCGCGGTCCGCAATTCGACATCTGCCATGTACCAGGAGGGGGTCTCGGCGAACAACCATTGCACCCTGCTGGCTGACCTGAGTCCATCACCGGCCTTCGAGAAAATTGCCGAGGCCAGCGGTGCGTATGGCGAACGCGTGGATGACCCGTCACAACTCAAAGCGGCAATGGAAAGGGGCTTGCATGCCGTCATCCATGAGAAGCGGCAGGCGCTGCTCAACGTCGTCTGCAAATACTGACTATTCGAGGCCGGGGCGCTGATGCCCGTGCAATTGCTTTCCGCTTGAACAGGTTTTACAGGTTGGGTGCCAGAAGCCTTTGCAGCTCCCGCTCCGGCACGCCGCGCCGTACTGCCAGGTCCTTGAGCTGGTCGTCGCCAATCTTGCCCACGTTGAAATACACGCTGTCGGGGTGGCCCAAATAGAAGCCACTCACGCTGGCCGCCGGCATCATGGCCAGGCTCTCGGTCAAGGTCATGCCGATTTCGTCACACTGCAACAGCGAGAACATGTCGCGCTTCACACTGTGGTCGGGGCACGCCGGGTAGCCGGGGGCGGGGCGAATGCCTTTGTATTTTTCAGCAATCATGTCTTCATGGCTCAGTGCCTCGGTATTGGCATAGCCCCACAGGTCGGTGCGCACGCGGTGGTGCAGGCATTCGGCAAAGGCCTCGGCCAGGCGGTCGGCTATGGCTTTGAGCATGATGCTGGAGTAGTCGTCCAGGTCGTCCTGAAAGGCTTTTTCTTTCTTCTCGGCACCAATGCCTGCGGTGACGGCAAACACGCCGGCGTAGTCAGCCACACCGCTGCCGCGCGGTGCCACAAAGTCGGCCAGACAACGGCTTGGTCGCAAAAGTTTTTCACCGTTCGGGCCATCGATCACCTGCTTCTCGGTTTGCTGGCGCAGGCCGTGCCAGGTCAACGCCACCTGCGTGCGGGACTCGTCGGTGTAGAACTCAATATCGTCGTCGCGCACGCTGTTAGCCGGGTACAAGCCAATCACGCCATTGGCGGTGAGCCAGCGCCCTTCTATGGCGCGCTTGAGCATGCGCTGGCCGTCGGCATAGACGCGCACGGCTTCGGTGCCCACAATCTCATCCTTCAAAATCTGGGGGAACGGCCCGGCCAGATCCCAGGTCTGGAAGAACGGGCCCCAGTCGATGTACCTGGCCAGTTCAGTCAGGTCAAAGTTTTTGAACACGCGGCGTCCGAGAAATCGGGGCAGCTTCGGCGTGTAATTGGCCCAATCCACGGACGTCTTGTTGGCCCGGATTTTTGCCAGCGGCCACAGTGGCACCTGCTTCTTGTTGGCATGCTGCAAGCGCACTTTTTCGTAGTCTGCATTGAGCTCGGCCAGATAGGCGGTGGCTTTGTCGCCCAACAGGCTTTGCGCCACACCCACACTGCGCGAGGCATCGGGCACATAGACCACAGGGCCTTCATAATGCGGCGCAATCTTCACGGCAGTGTGTACACGGCTGGTGGTGGCACCCCCAATCATCAGCGGAATCTTGCGAATACGGAAGTGGTCATCCTTCTGCATCTCGCCGGCCACGTACTGCATTTCTTCCAGG
>JANOAP010000566.1:0-19154 GCA_031411175.1 Rhodoferax sp.
TTGGCCGTCTGCTCCGACGTGAGGTACTGGTTGATCTGCTGGACGCTCAAAGCCCCTGAGCTTTGCAGCGTGCGGGCGCGTTCGGCGTTGCCTGCGGCGTCCGATGCGTTGGCTTCGGCCTCCATCAGGCTTGCGCGGGCCTGCGCCACATCGGCCTGAACACTCTCGGACGAGAAGGTGGCCAGCACCTGGCCGGCCCGCACGGCGTCACCCACATTCACGCGTACCTCAAGCAGGCGCAGCCCAGGGGCTTCACTGCCAATGATGGCTTCCTGCCAGGCGGTGATATTGCCATTGGCACTGAGCTTGATGGGCAACTGGCCTTGTTGGGGCTGCACGATCATGACCGTCAGCGCGGGCTTGGGCTGGGCTGCCTTTTTGTCGTCCGCCGCGCGCGACTGGGTGGCAAACAGGCCTGCAGCCCCCGTGAATATTGCTAGAGCAGCTACCAAAATAATAGCTTTTGATGGTGTTGGAAGATGGATCATGATGCGGTGTCTCGAATTGGGCGGGTATCAGTAAGCAGCAGCGCTGGTGGCAGAAGGCGCTTGCCAGCCGCCGCCAATCGCGCGGTACAACGCGACCCAGGCCAATTGGCGTTCGCGCAGCAGTGACAACGCGGCGATGTCGGCATTGAGTGCCGTGCGCCGCGCGTCTTCAAGATCGGGCAGGCTGGCCAGCCCGCTGCTGTAGCGGGCCTGCGCGGCCTTGAAGGCATCGCGGTAGCCGTCAGCGGCGATTTGTGTGTCCGCGCCGCGCGCTGAAGTGCTTTGCAGATTGACCAGAGCTTCCTCGACTTCGCGCACGGCCTGTCGCACGCGGGCGCGGTACAGGGCGGCTGCCTCGTCATATCGGGCTTTGGCGGCTTGTACATTGGCGCTGCGGCGGCCACCGTCAAACAGTGGCAACGACAGCGCCAGCGGGCCAATTGACCAGGTCGTGAAGTCAGAGCTGATACCGCCCGCGTTGTAGCTCATGGCACCAATGGAGCCGCTCAAGGCCAGGCGCGGGTAACGCTGGGCATCGCTGCTGGCCACATCCAGACTGGCGGCGGCCACGTTGCGTTCGGCGCTGTACACGTCAGGCCGCTGCGCCAGTGCCCGGGCCGGGATGGTGGCTACGGAAAACTCCGCGTCCTGCACTGGTTTGTAAAGAGCAGGTGCCAGTTTCTGCCTCAGTTCAGGTTCGGGCAAGGCGGTCAGCGCCACCAGGCCTTTGACAGTCACGTCACATTGCGCAACCTGTTGGGTGACCCGGTTGGCCGCTTCTGCGGCACTGGCGCGGGCCAGTGCGTCCTGGGCCGGTGCGGTGAAGCCTGCGCGGGTGGTGAGCCCGGACAAACGCGCCGTCTCTGCGCGCGAGGCGGCGTCCTGCCGCGACAGCACCAGTTGCACGTGGCAAGACCGGTGGCCGATGTACTGGTTGGCCACTTCCGCCGCGACCGATACGCGGGCGTCATGCCATTGGGCTTGCGCACTGTCCTCACGCGCCCGCGCGGCATCCGATGCTGCTCTGTTACCGCCAAACAGGTCAATCTCCCAGGCTGCCTGCAGGCCGCCTTGCGCGAGCGTGGCCACCGGCACGCCAGGCTGGGTGACGCTCCGGCTGGCGCTGAGGGATGCATCGAGCGTAGGCCCCAACGCGGCCCGGCTGGCGGCCTGCGTGGCGCGTGCCTGGGCAATGCGCGACGTAGCCGTGGCCATGGACGGGCTCGCGGCTTGGGCGGCTTCAATCATCTCCACCAGCAGCGGGTCACCCAGACGCTGCCACCATTGGTTCAAATCAGTGAGCTGGCCGTTGTGCGGCAAGGGTGCCTGCCATTGGGCGGGCAGGTCTGCATTGACAGCCGTGGGCGGGGTTTGCAACGGCGCACAGCCCATCACCCACAGAGGCAGGCACAGCATGGCGAGTCGGACAGAGTTCATGGCTTCTTTCGTAATTTGGGTAGAGGTGCCGCCTTGAGGCGCCGTTTGTGTTCGGCGGCCACCATGGCTTGTGCAAAGTCGGCCAGCCTCCGGGCTGTTTGATCAATGGCAGGGGGCGAGCTGACCAGTTGCGGTGCGATGGCATCCACCACGTCGCGGCCCACGTACATTTGCAACGCCAGCGCCGTGATGGCAAAGGCCAGGCGGTGTACGTCATCATCGGCCTGGGCGAGCTGAAGGTGGCGCACCAGGATACCCACCAGGGCCAGGTGCGCAGGCTTGATGCCCTGCTCCAGCTCATGTTGCCACAGGCCGGTGGGCTCCAGCATTTCCCTGAAATGCAGCCGCATGCACTGCTGCACCAGCTCGCTTTGCTTCATGGGCTCCAGAAAGCTTGCATAAAAGCCGTCCAGCGACTGGCGCAGGCTGAAATGTGGCTGGTCGTACAAAGGAATGTCGTCACGCGGACTGCCCAGTGGCTCGGTGAAGACGGCGCGGTAAAGACCGGCCTTGTCGCCAAAGTAGTAGCTGATGGCCGCAATATTGGCCTCTGCCGCCAGCGCGATTTCGCGGGTGGATGTCTTGGCAAAGCCTTTTTCGGAGAACAGCCGCAAGGCGCAGTTCAACAAACGGTTGCGTGCTTCCATGCCGTCGCTGCGCTGGGCTTTGCCGCCTGGGCGTGGACGTGTCGTTGCAGTGTGGGTCGTCACGGTGCTCATGCACCTGATTTTATATTAATTAAATCAAACGTTTGATTTAAGTATGGCTGCGCAGAGGGGTATTGACGGTCCGGTCAGTCGGAGTCCGGCCTGAACACGGCTGACCACAGTGCCAGCACCGCGTCGCGCTCCGCCTGCAAGGCGGGCGGGGTGACCTGGGTCGGCTCTTCGTTCAGTCGCGCCCTGTGCTGCACACGGCGCAATTCCCGATAGGCATCGGCTGCGGCGTGCCCGAGGTTGTCTGCCATCAAGCCGCAGGCTTGGGCCCGCTCCAGCAAGGCGATATTGCCTGCGTTGGCAATCAGCTCCGGATGCGTGAGGCCCTGGGAGAGCACCAGGAATTGAACGGCAAACTCTGCATCCACCATGCCGCCCGGGCTGTGCTTGACGTCAAAGTTTGCGCCTTTCACAGGATGCGCGGCACGCACCTTGTCGCGCATGGTCATGATTTCAGTCCGCAGGCTGGGGGTGTCGCGGTGCGAGACGATCACGGCGGCGCGGATGGCGTCAAAGCGTGCACGCAATGGTTCGCCACCCAGCACGAACCGCGCGCGCGTCATGGCCTGGTGTTCCCAGGTCCAGGCCGTGTTGCTGCCACGCTGTTGCTGGTAGTTGGCGTAGGCTTCAAAGCTGGTGACCAGCATGCCCGAATTGCCGTTGGGCCGCAGGGCGGTGTCGATCTCGTACAGGTCGCCTTCAGCGGTCTTCACGGTCAGCCAGTTGATCAGTTTGCGCACCAGGGTGGCGTAGACCTCACCGGCACGTTCATCATCGTCCTGGTAGACGAACACAATGTCGAGGTCACTGCCGTACCCCAGTTCCTTGCCGCCGAGCTTGCCATAGGCAATGATGGCAAACTGATGGGTCTCGCGGTGCCGGTTTTTCAGGCGATCCCAGCACCAGCCCGTCGTGATGCGCAGCACGGCTTCGGCCAGGGCACTCAAATCGTCGGCGACCTGCTCGACGGTCAAGGCGCCTTCAATATCGCGCGCCAGCGTGCGGAACACTTCTGCATGGTGGGCACGGCGCAGCAAATTCAGCAATGCCTCGTCGTCGTCTTCGCCGGTGATCTGCAGGGAAGTGCGGCGGCGCTCCAGATCCCGCTCGAAGTCTGCTGCGCTGAAGCGCTCCTTCAGTATTTCATTGCTGGCCAGCTCGTCAATCACGCCGGGGTGCTTGAGCAGGTAGCGGGCGGGCCAGCGGGCCGCGCCCAGCATGCGCAGCAGCCGCTCGTGCACCGTGGGGCGCTCCAGCAGCAGGGCCAGATAACTCTCGCGCCGCAGCAGGGGCTCGATCCAGTCGGCAATGCGCACGGCGGCGTCTTCATTCACACGGCCGTCTTGCAACCACCGCCCTGTGCGGGCCACCAGCCGGATCAGCCGGTTGCGGGATTCCTCGCGCAGTGCCATGACCCTGGGGTGACCTCGCCACAGCGCTACCCGCTCGCGGAACTTTTCTGGCAGATGGGCCAGCACCTCTTCAAAATCAACGCTCTCGGGTGCCGATTTCCGGCAGCCACCGGTTTTGCAAGCGGTGTCGCCGCCACCGAGCAGCGTGTCGAATTCCTGGGCTACAAGCTCGCGGTGGGTGTCCAGCAGGCTCAGGAACTGGCGGGAATCAATACAGCCCATCGTCTGCGCGATCCAGTCGAGGTCGTTGTCCTGCGTAGGCAACACGTGCGTCTGCTGGTCATCAAGGTATTGAATGCGGTGCTCGACTCGCCGAAGAAAGTCATAGGCCGCTGACAAAGAATCTGCGGCTGCCTTGGGCATCAGGCCCGCCTTGGTCAGGCGCTGCAGCGCGTCCTGGGTGGACCGGGTCCGCAACTCGGGGAACTGGCCACCGCGCACCACCTGGAGCAATTGCACGATGAACTCGATCTCGCGAATACCGCCGCGCGACAGCTTCACGTCATTGGTCCGCTCGGGCCGCCCCGCGCTGCGTCTTGCAGCATGTTCCCTGATCTGCCGGTGCAGGACGCGCAGGGAATCAAAAACGTTGTAGTCCAGATAGCGGCGAAATACAAAAGGTAAAACCAAAGATCGCAGTGACTGTGCCGACCCGTCTTTCACCGTCTCCAGCGGTGCGATGACCCGGCTCTTGAGCCAGGCAAAACGCTCCCACTCCCGGCCCTGGACGTGAAGATATTCTTCGAGCGCGCCGAGCGACACGGCGGGCGGCCCGGAATTGCCGTTAGGGCGCAGGGCCAGGTCCACGCGAAACACAAACCCGTGCTCGGTGGCATCGCCAATCAGGCTGTAAATTGACCGGACGCACTTGGCGAAGTACTCCTGGTTTGAAATTCGCCCCCGGCCCTCTGCATTGCCTACTGTTTCTCCGTCCTGGTCATACACATAGATGAGGTCAATGTCGCTGGACACATTGAGCTCGCGGGCACCGAGTTTGCCCATGCCCACCACAAACAGGCGGGCACGCTGGCCTTTGGCGGTCATGGGCGCGCCATGTTGCGCGTCAAGGGCTTTCTGAACGTCAAGACAGGCAGCATTCAGGGCGAACTCGGCCAATGTCGTCATGGCACCCGTCACGACGACAACAGACGCCTTCTCTTCGCAGTCCAGGCAGAGCAGGCGCTCAAGCACGAGTTGCCGCGTGATGCGCAGTGCGGAGGCGACATCCGTTGTGCCCTGCCGCAACGCGCTAAATAATTGTGCAATGTGGGCGACATCGGGCAGGCCCGGCGGGAGCAAGGCCATTTCAGCGGCGTAGCGGCGGCGAATGCGCTGCGCAAACCGCGAATAGGAAGACAACGGCTGCCCGGCAGGGGGATCGGCTTGCTCGCGTGCTGGGGGCTTGTCGCCGTGCGCCGAATCGGTGGGAGCGTTGCGGGTCATAATTCTTGACACGTTCCCAGGTTCAACATGAAAGACCCGCTGCCAGTCCCATCACCGCTGTTGAAGGCCACAGGCGCCATTGCACGCGGAGCCTTGTGGCTGATGCTGTCCGCATGGTTTGTGCTGGCTGCAGGTTGGGGCGCTTTGCATTTACTGATTGTGCCGCGAATTGGCGAACTTCGCCCATACCTTGAGGTGCAGGCGTCACGGGCACTGGGCGTTCCCGTGAAAATCGGGTCTATCACCGCGCAGTCGGTTGGGCTGATTCCTTCCTTTGAGCTGACCGAGGTGAGGCTTCTGGATGTGCAAGGTAGACCCGCTCTCACGCTGCCCAGGGTGCTGGTGGCGCTGTCACCGCAGTCTGTGCTGAGTCTGGGGTTTGAGCAGGTTTACGTTGACAGCCCGGAGCTGGTTGTCCGGCGCAATGCACAAGGCAAGATTGTGGTGGCGGGTCTGGATTTCTCCAAGGGCGGCAATGAGGACGGCTCGGTGGCTGATTGGGTATTTTCCCAAAGCGAATTTGTCATTCGCAATGGCCGCGTCAACTGGACGGACGAGCTGCGTGCCGAACCCACGCTGGACCTGAGCCAGGTGGACCTGGTTATGCGTAATCATTACCGCAACCACAGCCTGCGGCTGGACGCCACGCCACCGCCAGACATGGGGGATCGTTTCCAGGCCATGGCGGTTTTCAGGCAGCCGCTATTGAGTCGGCGCAATGGTCAGTGGCGGGATTGGGACGGCCAGCTCTACGGCTCGTTTGCGCGGGTGGATGTCGGCCGTCTAGGGCGCTATGTCGATACCGGCCTGCAAGTGGCCCAAGGTCATGGCGCCCTTCGTGTCTGGGCAGACATCACACGGGGCGAACTGACAGGCGCCACTGCTGACGTGGCGCTGGCCAACGTCAGTACAGCGCTGAACAAACAACTGGCGCCACTGGAACTTCATTCGGCAACCGGGCGCTTGGGGGGCCGTTTCCTGGCGGGCGGGTTTGAGTTTGAGACCCACAGTCTTCAATTCGAAACCCGCGACGGCCTGCGCTGGCCAGGTGGCAATGTCCGCGTGACCCAGGTCGGCGCAGAAGGCAAGGTGCCGGGCCGGGGTGAGCTGGTTGCGGACAAACTGGATCTGGCCGTTCTGGCGCAAATTGCCGACCGGCTTCCATTGGGCGAAGCAACGCACTCTGCGCTGGCTGCCTGGGCACCCAAAGGCCAGGTTGAGACCATCAAGGCCACCTGGCAGGGCGGTTTGAGTGCCCCGGAAAAGTATGAGGCCAAGGGGCGCGTGACGCGGCTGGAGCTGGCGTCAAGACCGGCCCCAGGGTCTGCGGTGCGTGGACCCGCATTGCGCGGGGCCACAGTGGACTTCGATCTGACCCAGGCCGGTGGCAAGGCCACGGTGGCGATGGACAATGCTGCTGTTGAGCTGCCGCTGGTGTTTGATGACCCACTGGTTCCCATCACGCAGTTGTCTGCCGACGTGCAGTGGCAAATGGCGGGGCCGCGCCTATCGGTGCAGATTCCAAAGTTGAAGTTCAGCAACGCCGACGCGCAGGGAGAGGCGCAAATCAAGTGGCATACCAGTGAGGCCAACGCATCCCGCGGCGGTGGGCGATTTCCGGGTGTGCTGGATTTGCAAGGCAGCCTGACCCGGATGCAAGGCACGCGCGTATTCCGCTATTTGCCCAAGATCATGTTGCCCAGGGTTCGCGACTATGTGCGTGATGCGGTGCAAAAGGGTACCGCAACCGGCGTCAAATTCAAGGTCAAGGGCGATCTGTATGACATGCCGTTTACCGACCCGAAGCTGGGCGAGTTCAGGATTGCGGGCCGGTTCACTGACGTCACATTTGCCTTTGTTCCCCGCAGCATTGCGCCGTCAGACAGCCTGCCGTGGCCTGAGTTGACCCAGATGGCAGGGGAGCTGGTGATCGACCGGCTGGCGCTGCAAGTTAAAGATGCCAGTGGTCGCCTGGCGGCTGCGGCAGGTCAGCCTCTTGCCACGGCCCTCCAGATTACGCGGGCCGAGGGACTGATACCGGACCTGTTGCACGCCACGGTGAATGTCACGGCTGAGGTGCGTGGCGGGCTGACCCAGATGCTGGACACGGTCAATGGCTCGCCGCTGGGTGCCCTGACCGGTTCAGTGTTGACGCAAGTTGCCGCCACGGGCAATGCCGATTTGCGACTGAAGCTTGCGTTGCCGATTTCAGCGCTGGACAAGACCAGTGTCCAGGGCACCGTCACGCTGTCCAACAACGATGTGCAGTGGTCACCGGTGACACCGCGTTTGAGTCGCGCTCGGGGTACCGTGAGCTTCACTGAGAGCGGCTTTGCCATCACGGGCGGGCAGGCGCGCATGCTGGGCGGCGACATGACCCTGGTTGGTGGAACCTTGCCAGCCGGCCCGACGGGAACCCTGGGCAATACGGGTGGTGTCAGAGCGCCGCCAATTGTCGTCCTGCGCGCGCAGGGCAGTGTGACGGCTGAGGCCTTGAGGCAGGCCAGGGATTTGGGTTTTGTCTCACGCATTGCACAGCAGGCTACCGGCAATGCCAGCTATTCCGGGGTTCTGGGTTTTCGGCGCGGCGTGCCCGAGCTTCAGGTGTCCACCAATCTGGTGGGCATGGCGCTGAACCTGCCGGCACCCATGGGCAAGACGGCAGAAGCCCCGCTGCCGGTCAGGTTTGAAACCGGGCCGGTGCGTGAACCTGGCGCGGCAGGCGCGGGCACGGTGCCTGTCGCGGGCACACCGCCGCGCCTGTTGGACCAGTTGCAGCTGGATGTCGGGCGCATCGCCTCCATTGTTTACGTGCGTGATGTTTCGGGGGCCGATGCCCGCGTACTGCGGGGCGGTATTGCGGTGGGCTTGCAGGGTAGCGAATCGGCACCGATGCCTACGGAAGGTGTGGTCGCCAATATCAACCTGGCCGGAGTGGATCTTGATGCCTGGTCTGCCGCGCTGTCACATGCAGCGGGAACACCCCTGGCTTCGGCGGAGGCCTCGGCACGCACCGCGTCGGCAAGCGCCAGCGCCGCATTGAGCTACCTGCCAACAAGTATGGCGGTACGCGCCCGGGAGCTGACCTTTGGCGGGCGCAAGCTGTCCAACGTGGTGGTGGGCGGGACGCGGGATGGACTCACCTGGCGGGCCAATATGGATGCGCGCGAGCTCAATGGCTATGTCGAATACCGGCAGGCATCGGGCGCGGGGGCTGGGCGGGTGTACGCCCGGCTGGCCCGGCTGACGCTGGCCCAGGCGTCAGCGGCCGATGTGGAAAGTCTGCTGGATGAGCAACCGGTCACCATTCCGGCGCTGGATATCGTGGTGGAAGACCTCGAGCTGCGTGGCAAGCGCCTGGGCCGCGTGGAGGTGGAGGCCGTCAACCGGGGGGCCGGTGCCGTGGCGCGTGACGGCGGCGTGCGCGAGTGGCGTTTGTCGAAGTTCAACGTCATCATGCCAGAAGCCGTTTTCACCGCAACAGGCAACTGGGCCAACCTCAACGCGCAAAGCCCGGGTACGGCTGGTACGCCCGTTGTGACAACTGCCCCCGAGCGGCGGCGTACCGTGATGAACTTCAAGCTGGACATCAATGATGCGGGCGACTTGCTGACCCGGCTGGGCATGAAAGATGTGATCCGCCGTGGCAAAGGCAAGTTTGAAGGCCAGGTGGCCTGGCTTGGCTCCCCGCTGAGCCCGGACTACCCCAGCATGAGTGGCTCATTCAAGGTGGGTGTGGAGTCCGGCCAGTTCCTGAAAGCGGACCCAGGTATCGCCAAACTGCTGGGCGTGCTGAGCCTGCAATCCTTGCCGCGCCGCCTGGCACTGGATTTTCGCGATGTGTTCAGCGAAGGATTTTCTTTCGATTTCGTGCGCGGCGATGTCAACATTGACCAGGGCATTGCCAGTACCAACAACTTGCAGATGAAGGGCGTCAATGCCGCTGTATTGATGGATGGCCATGCCGATATTGCAAAAGAGACCCAGGACATCCGCGTGGTGGTGGTGCCCGAAATCAACGCGGGCACGGCCTCGTTGATTGCCACGGCGATCAATCCTGCGATTGGGCTGGGTACCTTTCTGGCGCAGATCCTGCTGCGTGGCCCGTTGATTGAATCGTCCACGCAGGAATTTCATATCGACGGAACCTGGCTGGACCCCAAGGTCACCCAGGTCGCGCGCAAGTCAAACCTTAGAAACGAAACCAGGCCGGAGGCAACAAGATGAAAGTCGCAGCGATTCAAATGGTGTCCGCCACAACGCTGGATGCGAATCTCGCCAGCGCAGAAGCGCTTCTGCATGAGGCCGCCCAGGCCGGTGCAGAGCTTGCCGTATTGCCCGAATACTTTTGTTTGCTGGGGAACCGCGACACCGACAAACTGGCCATTCAAGAGCCCTATGGTGCGGGCATGATCCAGCAATTTCTGGCGGCACAGGCGCGGGATCTGGGTCTGTGGATTGTGGGGGGCACCCTGCCCATCTCGATTGACGGTGCTGATGCCGGTGTAGATGCGTCGGGGCAGCGCGTGAGCAATACCTCGCTGGTGTACTCGCCTCAAGGCAGATGCGTGGCGCGTTACGACAAGATTCATTTGTTTCGCTTTGACAATGGCACCGAGCGCTATGACGAGTCACGCGTTTTGCAGCGGGGCAGCGAGCCGGTCAGTTTTGAGCTGGCGTCGCGTGACGGGCACACCTGGCGGGTTGGCATGAGCGTTTGCTATGACCTGCGCTTTCCCGAGTTGTACCGCACCTATGCCCGCGCGGGGGCCGACCTGTTGCTGGCGCCCAGCGCTTTCACGCACACCACCGGCGAGGCGCATTGGGAGGTGCTGCTGCGGGCACGGGCCATCGAGAACCAGGCCTTTGTGGTGGCCTCGGCCCAGGGCGGGCTTCATGAAAATGGCCGGCGCACGTGGGGGCATTCCATGCTGGTGGACCCCTGGGGCCGTGTGATGGCGCAGCGGCCCGAGGGTGGCGGGGTCGTGTGTGAGGAGCTGTCTTACGCCTTGCTGAAAGACTGCCGGGTAAAGTTGCCGGCGCTGGACCACCGGGTTCTTTAGCGTGATTGCACACCCACGGGTGAACGGCCTTGAGTGAACCCGCGCTGATGGTTGAAGACGACCGCGAAGACCGGCCCCCGTCGGCGCGGCGCAGGCGGCAATTGTGGTTGCTGCTGGTGGTTTTGGTGGGGGCGTTGCTGGTCATGCTGGTCTGGCTGGCCGGACGTTATGAGGCCAGCCAGGTGCAGGACCGGCTTGAGAGGGATACGGCTGACGCCGTGGCTGACATTCGGGCTGCGTTGACCCGCAACGTGCAGAGTTTTCAGGCGCTTCATTTCAATGAACCCACGCCGGGCGCCTGGGCTCAGGAAGCGATAGGGCTGCTGCGCGAACACCGTGAACTGGTCCGCATTGAGTGGCGGGATCTCCAGCTCGGGCTCAAGTCACACGCCGACACGCCATTTCGCTCGCCTGTGTTTGCGCGCCTGGGGCGCGAGAACGCACAAAGTGATGTGATCCAGGCCTGCAGCACAGCACGCCGATACAGCGGGCCAGCCTATTCAAACAGCTACTTCGTCTCCTTGTCTGACGGCCTCGGCATGGAGGTGGTGGAGGTCTGCCTGCCACTGGTGACCGCAGGCAAGATAACCGGATACGTGGTGGCCTCCTATTCGCTGCAGGAGGCGCTGGATGAACTGCTGGGGCGCCAGCTCACCCGAAGCCAGGAAGTCTCATTCACCGAGGCCGACGGTACCCGCCTCGCCGTGCGCGGCGCCGGGCCCCGGGGCAACCGGGTGTTCACTGCGCAGCAATTGCTGGACCTGCCCGGCATCACCTTCATTTTGCGCATGGACAGCTGGCGAGGCGCGCCGGACATCTTCCCGAATGTGCTGACGGCCCTGGTGACGGCCATGTCGATTGCGCTGATTTCGGTTCTGGCCATTCTGGGCAAAGACATGCGCCGACGCCTCAGGGCCGAGCGGGATCTGGCCGATGCGTTTGCCTTTCGCAAGGCCATGGAAGACTCGCTGGTCACGGGGCTGCGTGCACGCGACCTGCACGGCCAGACCACTTACGTCAATCCCGCCTTTTGCCAAATGGTGGGATTCAGTGCCGAGGAACTGCTTCGGCAAGATGCTGCGGCACCTTATTGGCCACCAGAGCTGCTTGACGAGTACCAGCGCCGCCAGGCCATCCGGCTGGCGGGCAGTGTGCCACCGCGTGAAGGTTTCGAGTCGGTGTTCATGCGCAAGAACGGCTCTTTGTTCCCCGTGCTCATCATCGAGGCACCCCTGATCAACGCGCAGGGCGTGCAGACGGGCTGGATGAGCGCGTTTCTGGATATCAGCGAGCAGCGCCGGGTTGAAGAGCTGTCGCGCGCCAGCCAGGAGCGACTGCAGGCCACGGCACGTCTGGCCACCGTCGGTGAGATGGCATCCCTGCTCAGCCACGAGCTGAACCAGCCGCTGGCAGCCATTGCCAGTTACGCCACGGGTTCAATGAATTTGCTGAAGGATGAGCACGAATCGATTCAGTCGCTGGCGCGGGACATTGAAGTCGCCATGCGGCGCATCGCCGAGCAGGCCGAACGTGCCGGCAAAGTCATCAAAAGCGTGCATGACTTTGTGCGCCGGCGCGACCAGGATCGCGAGGCGGTGGCACCCCAGGCCTTGTTTGACGCGGTGCTGCCGCTGGTCAGCCTGCAGGCGCGCAAGCTGTCGGTGCGCGTTCACACCCGTGTGGACGACAACATTCCCCGCGTACTGTGCGACCGCACCATGGTTGAGCAGGTGCTGCTGAACCTTGCGCGCAACGGGATGCAGGCCATGGACCTTCCGGAGATCGTCGACCGGGTGCTGAAGATGAGCGTGAGTCGCGCTGCAGGCCGTGGCCAGGAACGCTGGCTGGCGTTCAGGGTAGAGGATTGTGGGCCGGGAATATCGCTGGAAGTGCAGCAGCAGCTATTTACGCCTTTCTTTACCACCAAGGCCGAAGGCATGGGGCTGGGCCTGAGCCTGTGCCGCACCGTGATTGAGCAGCATGGGGGGGCGCTGGTGTTTGAACCCAACCTGCCGCACGGCACCGTTTTTACATTCACACTCCCGGCCCTCGTGGTCGAATAACATCAAGCCATGCAACCCGTCATAGATGCCTGCGTATTCATAGTCGACGACGACGCCGGGGTGCGCGAGGCGCTTGCCTGGCTGTTGCGCACGCGACGGCTGCCCAGCCAGCTGTTCGAAGGTGCCAATGCCTTTCAGGCCATGATCGAGGCCCAGCCCTTGCCAGAGCAGCCCTGCTGCCTGCTGCTGGACGTGCGCATGCCCGGCACCAGCGGGCTGGCCTTGTTCGACTGGCTGGTTGGGCGCGGGCTGCATCTGGCCATGCCGGTGATATTCCTGACCGGGCATGCCGACGTACCTACCGCCGTGGACGCCGTCAAGCGCGGTGCCTTTGACTTTTGCGAGAAGCCTTTTTCAGACAACGCGCTGGTGGACCGTATCGAGCAGGCACTGGCCCAGTCAACGCAAATCGTGCGTGCCCGCACCGAGGCCGTGCGCCTGGAAGGGCGTCTGGATGAACTCACCGAGCGTGAGCGTGACGTGATGCGTCTGGTGGTGGAAGGCCTGCCCAACAAGCTGATTGCAGATCAGCTGGACATCAGCGTGCGCACGGTCGAAGTGCACCGAGCCCGCGTGTTTGACAAAATGGAAGTCAAGTCTGCCGTCGAGCTGGCTAATTTGCTACGAAAAATATAGCTGACAGAGCATGTTCTACGGGGTCGAATCTTTGTTTTTCCCTGTTTTTTCCGGCTCAGGCGTGCTTTTGAGCTCACCCTTGCTGCGACCCGAAAACATGGTCCACCAGACGATGGCAATCAGGGCGACCATGGCACCCAAGGCTTCAAGCAAAATCAGACCCATGAACCGTCTCCTGTGTGCTGGCTGGAATTTGCTGATTGTAGGAATGCTGGCCGCCTGCGGCAGTGCACCGGTGCAGTCGCCGGTTTCAGTGCCAACCCCGGTCTCCGCTTCGCCTGCACCGGCTGGCGTGATCACGCTGGACGATGGTGCGCCCCTGCCGCCGACCGTCTTGCAGAGCCGAAGTCGCTGGGTGCCGGTGCGCTGGGCTGACCTGCCAGGTCTAGCCGATGACCCGCTTCACGAAGCCTGGAACGCGTGGATCAAAAATTGCGAAAGGCCGGGCCCAGTGTTTGCGCCCTTGTGCGATGAAGTGCGCCGCCTGAGCATTGGCAGTGCCGATGAGCAGCGCACCTGGCTGCTGACCCGTTTGCAGCCCTACCGCGTCGAGCCTTTGTCCCTGGCAGTCGCGACTGACCCCGCTGCGGGACCGGGGTTGCTGACGGGGTACTACGAGCCGGTGCTGGAGGCATCCCGCGTGCCCACCCCAGAATTCAGGGTTCCGTTGTACCAAGTGCCCCTGCCGCCCATGAGTCTGGCGCAGCGCAAGCCCTGGTTCTCCCGCCAGGAGATTGACACGCTGCCCCAGGTGCAGGCCGCACTGGCGGGTCGCGAGATCGCGTACCTGGCCGACCCGGTGGACGCACTGGTGCTGCAAATTCAGGGCTCGGGGCGAGTTCTCATCACCGAGCGCGATGGCAGCAAAAGCATGATGCGCCTGGCGTTTGCGGGCTCCAACGAGCAGCCCTACAAAAGCGTGGGCCGCTGGCTCCTTGACCAGGGCTTGATCCGCGATGCCTCGTGGCCTGGCATCAAGGCCTGGACCCTGCAAAACCCTCAGCGCGTGCAAGAGATGTTGTGGAGCAACCCGCGCACCGTATTTTTTCGTGAAGAGCCGCTGCCACCAGCCGACGCGATGCTAGGCCCACGCGGTGCGCAGGGCGTGCCGCTGACACCGGGGCGCTCGATTGCTGTGGACCCGGGCAGCATCCCCTACGGCACGCCGGTCTGGCTGTCGTCTGCCGGGCCTGTGGTCAATCTGAAAAAACTGGTGTTTGCCCAGGACACCGGCAGTGCCATCACCGGTGCCGTGCGTGCGGACTACTTCGCAGGCTGGGGGCCGCAGGCGGCGGAATTGGCCGGGCGTTTGAAGCAGCCGCTGGCGCTTTGGGTGTTATGGCCGCGCAAATAGCACCGGGCCAGGCGGATGTTGTTACTGCTCGTGCCTTACTTACTCGTGCGTTACTGTGTGCCCGGCTGTGCAACAAGCCCCAGATGCTGCAACGGCAGCGCGCTGGAGTCTTTGACCTCACCCAATGAAAAACTGGTGTGCAGGTCTTTCACATTGGGCAGGTTGATCAGCACATTGCGCGCAAATTGTGAAAACGTGTCCAGGTCACGCGACACCACCTGCAGCTCGAAGGTCCCCGCGCCGCTGATGTAGTGGCAGGACACGATTTCGGGGATCTTGCGGATGGCCTCTTCCATTGCCCGGGTCGACTCGCCATTGTTGCGGTCAGCGTCCAGCCGTACAAATGCCAACACGCCCAGGCCGATGCGGTTGCGGTCAATCTCGGCGTGATAGCCCTTGATGAAACCGCCCTCTTCCAGCGCGCGCACGCGACGCCAGCAGGGTGCGGCCGACAGGCCCACGCGCGAGGCCAATTCGGTATTGGTAAGGCGCCCGTCCGTCTGCAGTTCACTCAGGATGGCGAGATCAAACTTATCAAGTGTTTCCATGAATTGGTATTTTAAGCAAGATTCTTTCTCAAAGCAGGTTTATCGAGACCCAGAAAGCAAAGACATATCAGTCTGTGCGGCATACACTTTGCAATCGGTTAGAGGTTCCACTCAAACAGACCCACATCCTGGAGAACATCAAAAATGAACGCACCGCTTCCCGAGCACATCCGCAAGGCGTTAGAGACCGTCACGCTGGACGACAAATACTCACTCGACTACGGCAGCGCGTTCATGAGTGGGGTGCAGGCGTTGGTCAAACTGCCCATGCTGCAGCAGCTGCGCGACAAATTGCAGGGCAAGAACACGGCGGGTTTTATCAGCGGGTACCGGGGCTCGCCGCTTGGCGGCTATGACCAGGCGCTATGGAAGGCCGAGAAATTCCTCAAGGCGCAAAACATCGTGTTCCAGCCCGGCGTGAATGAAGAGCTGGCTGCTACTGCCTTGTGGGGCACACAACAACTGGGCTTCGCGCCACCGGGCAGCAACAAATTTGATGGCGTGTTTGGCATCTGGTACGGCAAGGGGCCGGGGGTGGACCGTTGCTCGGATGTGTTCAAACACGCCAACATGGCGGGCACCACACCGTGGGGCGGGGTGATTGCCGTGGCCGGTGACGACCATGTGGCCAAGAGCTCCACCGCCGCACACCAGAGCGACCACATTTTCAAGGCCTGTGGCACGCCGGTGTTCTTTCCGGCCAGCGTGCAGGAGATTCTTGACATGGGCATTCATGCCTTTGCCATGAGCCGATTCTCGGGCGTGTGGGCCGGCATGAAGACCATTCAGGAAATCGTGGAGTCCAGCGCCACGGCGATGATCGACCCCGAGCGCGTGGACATCAAAATTCCGACCGATTTTGTGATGCCTCCCGGTGGCGTGCACATTCGCTGGCCCGATGCCGCGCTGGAACAAGAAGCGCGTCTGTTTGACTACAAATGGTATGCCGCGCTGGCCTACATTCGCGCCAACCGGTTGAACTACAACGCCATTGAGGGGCCAAACGACCGCTTTGGTCTGATGGCCAGCGGCAAGGCCTACAACGACACGCGCCAGGCCCTGCTGGATTTGGGGCTGGACGACACGACTTGTCAACGCATTGGCATTCGCCTGCACAAGGTGGGTGTGGTGTGGCCGCTGGAGGCACAGTCCACGCGCGAATTTGCGACGGGCCTGCAAGAGATTCTGGTGGTCGAGGAAAAGCGCCAGGTCATTGAATACCAGTTGAAAGAGGAGCTGTACAACTGGCGCGCTGATGTGCGGCCCACGGTGCTGGGCAAGTTCAACGAAGTGGACAGTGGTGAAGCCGCAAGCCGTTACGGCAGCGGCGGCGAATGGTCCATGCCCAACCCGACCGCCAACACGCTGTTGCGCGCGAATGCCGACCTGACGCCCGCCATCATTGCACGCGCGATTGCACAGCGACTCAAGAAACTGGGTGTGGATGCCGACACGTCGGCGCGCATCGACGCGCAACTGGCCATTCTGGATGCCAAAGAAAAATCCATGCGGGTGCTGGAAGTCAGCGGCGTCAAGGGGGCCGACCGCCAACCCTGGTTTTGCTCAGGCTGCCCGCACAACACCAGTACCAAGGTGCCCGAAGGCTCGCGTGCCATGGCCGGAATCGGCTGCCATTTCATGAGCATCTGGATGGACCGCAGCACGACGGGCTTTACCCAGATGGGGGGTGAGGGCGTGCCCTGGGTGGGCCAGCAACCGTTCAGCAACGACCAGCACATCTTTGCCAATCTGGGCGACGGCACCTATTTCCACAGTGGTTTGCTGGCCGTGCGCCAAAGCATCGCGTCGGGTGTGAACATCACCTACAAAATCCTCTACAACGACGCGGTCGCCATGACCGGTGGCCAGCAGGTCGGCGAACGGCCAGAAGGGCACTCCGTTGTGCAAATAGCCCAGTCCATGCGGGCTGAAGGTGCTATCAAAATAGTAGTGGTGACGGATGAGCCAGAAAAATACGATGGCGCGAAGCTGGTGGAGGTCGTCACCGTACATCACCGCGACGAGCTGGACACCATCCAGCGGCAGTTTCGCGAGATCAAAGGCACGACGGTCATCATCTACGACCAGACCTGCGCCACCGAAAAGCGCCGCCGCCGCAAGCGCGGCACGCTTGTTGACCCCGCCAAACGCGTGGTCATCAACGAGCTGGTGTGTGAGGGGTGCGGTGACTGCGGTGTGCAGAGCAACTGCCTGAGCGTTGAGCCGCTGGAAACTGAATTCGGCCGCAAGCGCCAGATCAACCAAAGCACCTGCAACAAAGACATGTCGTGCCTCAAGGGCTTTTGCCCGAGCTTTGTGACGGTAGAAGGTGGGCAGCTCAAGAAAAAATCCAAATCGGGTGATGTCAGCGCTTTCCCATCACCATTTGAGCTGACTGCATTGCCCGAGCCCGTGCCAGCACATCCGGCGACGGGCGGCACCGGGCCGTGGGGCATCGTTGTCGCGGGCGTGGGCGGCACCGGCGTCATCACCATCGGCCAGTTGCTGGGCGTGGCGGCGCATATTGAGGGCAAAGGTATCGTCACGCAGGACGCGGGCGGCCTGGCACAAAAGGGCGGTGCCACCTGGAGCTATGTGCTGATTGCCGACCATCAAGACGATATCCGCACCACGCGAGTCGGCATGGCGGGCGCAGACCTGATCATTGGCTGCGACCCGATCGTGGCGGTGGCGAAAGAAACGCTGCTGCGCATGCGCGCGGGACGTACCCATGTGGCGCTGAACTCCAACAGCACACCGACGGCGGCGTTTGTCAAAAATGCCAACTGGCAGAACCCGGCGCAGCAGTGCATCGCAGAAATCACGGAGGTGGTGGGTGAGACCGGCGTCGGCGTTTTTGATGCAGATGCCGCGTCCACCCGGTTGCTGGGCGACAGCATTTACACCAACCCGATGATGCTGGGTTACGCCTGGCAGCGGGGCTGGATTCCTTTGGAAAAAGCATCGCTGATGCGGGCCATTGAGCTCAATGCTGTGCAGGTTCAGCAAAACAAGCTGGCGTTTGAATGGGGCTGCCGCGCTGCGCATGACGCTGCAGGTTTTGCACAGATGTTGCGGCCTTTCAATGTGATCGAATTCAAAAAGCGCGACTCGCTGGCCGACATCATTTCGCGCCGGGTCGAATTTCTCACGGGTTACCAGGACGCGGCCTATGCTGACAGCTACCGGGCTTTTGTAAAGCAGGTACAGGCGCGTGAAGAGGTATTGGGCGCGAAGCACCTGCCACTCACGGAGGCGGTCGCCAAGTACCTGTTCAAGCTCATGGCTTACAAGGACGAATACGAAGTGGCACGCCTGCACACCGATCCGGCCTTCCACGCCAAAATCAACGCCATGTTTGAAGGCGACTTCAAGCTGAACTACCACCTGGCCCCGCCACTGATCGCCAAAAAGAACGCCAAAGGCGAGTTGCAGAAGCAGAAGTTCGGCCCCGCCATGTTGACGGCTTTTAAGCTGCTGGCGCGGCTCAAGGGCTTGCGCGGCGGCGCGCTGGACATTTTTGGCCGCACGGAAGAGCGGCGACAAGAGCGCGCGTTGATTGGTGACTACCGCGCCAGCCTGGATGAGGTGATCAAGGGCCTGACCGCCGCGAACCACGCCACAGCCGTGGAAATTGCGCAAGTCCCGGATCAGATCAAGGGTTTCGGCCATGTGAAAGAGCGAAACCTTCGAGCAGCACGAGCCCGGTGGACAAGCCTGATGGACCAGTTTCGTGACCCGGTGGCCCCCCGGCAAGTGGCCTGAGCATCAAAATGGGATCTAGCCTATATAAACAGGGCTTGACTAGCTATTGATTAAATAGCAATCAAGCGTAAGTGGTCAAAAGGTCGCCCCGCATACAATGTGGGGTTGTCCGCTGGGCTGCCTGATAAGAGGTGGTGCAGACGGAGTAATTTCGTTTTTTGATTAACTGTCGTGGAGTCGTCTGTGTTCATTTCTTCTGCCTTTGCCCAAACCGCTCCTGCTGCCGCTG
>JANOAP010000567.1:0-5248 GCA_031411175.1 Rhodoferax sp.
GGTTTTCGCTCAGATGCAATTCCTCGTTGCGGTCCTGCAATTCCGCGGCGCTAAGCCGCAGGGCCTGCCTCTCGGCCAGCAGGGGCCCTTGGTCGATGATGGCGCAGATAAAGTGCGCCAGCTCATCCTGCGGGTTCTCCACCCGGGCAATGTGCAGGTCACCGGTGAAACTGCCCTCAGTACCCGCTGAAAAAAGGATCTCGGTGATTTCGCTGGTTCCGCTCGATTTGGCCTGTACAAAGGCAGCCTCGACCCGCCCACGGTGGTCCTCCCGTACGAGAGGCAACAGGAAGTTCAGCGGCGGGTCGGTCTCCAGAGGGCGAAACAGGCGCAGCGCCATGGCATTGCTCTCCAATGCCAGGCTCTGTTCATCTACCACCATCAGCGCCAGCGGGACGTTGGAAAACAGCGCCACAAAACGCTCGGACGCACCTTCAGCCGCCAGCTGGCTGTAGCGCAGTGCCTTGTTCTGGATCTCCAGTTCTGTCTGGTATTTGCGCAGATCTTCAACCATCTGCGGCAGGGCGTAGCGACCAGGCAGAGCCTTCTTGCGTCTGCCGGGGGCGTTCATGAGGGGAGAGCTAGCCAAGCGTGAGGCTGCGCGGAAGGTGAGTGAACGGGTTGGGCTATTTGTTCTTTAGCTTGCCGCGCACCGGCACGACGGTCGTGACGGTCGGACGAACCGCATCGGGCGACACCGGCTTCGGAGGCGACGTGTCCTTCTTGGGTTTCTTGACCATCTTGTTACTTTGTTGACCTTTTGCCATTTTCATTCTCCTGGGTAAAGCCCCTGTTCAGGGTGGATAGGGTTTTGAGTAGCGCGTAGAAATTATCTGCGAATCACCGTGTTGCCTGGCGCATAGTCGGCAACTTTAAGTGGGCTGTGGGTGCTGATGTAGGCGCGCAAAACGTCGGCGTCCACAAAGCCGGTATCGACGAAACTCTTGTGGGCCGTGAGCTTGGGATAACCATCGCCACCCGCCGCCGTAAAATTGTTGATGACAAGCTTGTAGGTTTTGGCAAGGTCAACGGGCTGGCC
Source organism: Rhodoferax sp. (assembly GCA_031411175.1). Classification (GTDB taxonomy): domain Bacteria; phylum Pseudomonadota; class Gammaproteobacteria; order Burkholderiales; family Burkholderiaceae_C; genus JANYCG01. Next base: position 1,040 of record JANOAP010000567.1, read on the forward strand.
CTTGATGCTGGCGCTCTTGAGTGCACCGCCTTCAATCACCACATTCACACCGGCAAATTGCGGGAACGCGCCGGAGCCGGCTGACATCTTTGCGGCTGCACCCAGGTAGTCCATGACTTCCTTTCCGCTCAAATCGGCGGTCACGATGGTGTTGCCAAATGGATGGACCTTGAGCACATCCTTGTAGGTCAACTTGCCGGGCAGCAGCGAGTCACGGACACCGCCTGCGTTAACCACGGTGAAGTCAGCACCGGTTTTATCCAGCATGGAGCGGCCAATGAGCACACCCATGGCCGTGGGTTGGCTGCGCACGCTGTCGCGGTCGCCGTCAAACTTGGCATCAACACTGCCTACTTCAACCAGCAGCTTCTGCTGCCCGAACTCCTGGTAGGGTGCCAGCAGGGCAAGCATCTCCTGGTTTTCGGCGATCTCGCTGGTGTAGGGCGCCTTGCTGGACTTGCCATCGGCTGTGCGCACTGTCTTCTTGAGGTTGACGGGTATCAGCACATAGCGCACGAGCTTGAATTCGCCATTGCGGAATTCAAAATCAGCCCGGCCCACGTATTTGCCCCATTCATGGGCCTGCACAATCCAGGTGCCATTTTGCAAATCGGGCCGGCACTCGGCACCGGGCACGTAGGCCCGGTCCAGTACGTTTTCAGCTTTCATGCAGGCCGGGTTTTGCGTGTGGCCGCCCACCACCAGGTTCAGTCCGTTGACCGCGCGGGCCATCTCCACATCGCCAGGGGCCTGGGTGCCGTGGTTGCCGTTTTCATAATGGCCCATATGGGTGGCAGCAATCACCACATCGGCCTGGCGGCGCAATTCAGGCACTAGCCTGGCGGCCTCGGCGATGGCATCACGGAACTCGATGTTCTTCATGTTGTCCGGGTGAGCCATCTTGCGCGTGTCTTCGGTGGTGAGTCCCATCACCGCCACCCGCACGCCGCCCAGGTTGAATATCTTGTAGGGCTCAAACATGCGCTCGCCACCCTGGTAGATGTTGGCCGACAGCATGGGAAACTTCACCAGCTCGCGCTGCATGCGCAATACCATCGGAGGCTTGTCAAATTCATGGTTGCCCACTGCCATGGCGTCATAGCCCAGCAGGTTCATGCCCTTGAAATCGGGCACAGCATCCTGAAGGTCGGATTCTGGCACGCCGGTGTTCACGTCACCACCGTCAAGCAGCAGGCTGTAGCCCCCAGCCGCATGGACTTCGCGGCGGATGTCGTCGATCACAGTTTTGCGCGCCGCCATGCCGTACTCACCGTCCGAATTTTTCCAGAACCGGCCATGATGGTCATTGGTGTGCATCACGGTCACGCGGTAGGTTCTGTCCTGCTGCGGCCCTCCTGATGGCAATCCCGCACACCCGGCCAGCAGCAGGAGCAGGCTTGCGGCCACTGAGGATTTTGTGAATGTCACGGACGTCATCATGTTCCTGGATCCTGAGAGTTGCACGCGCACACTGGTTGGGCATGGCAATTATCTACGCTCCCGTGGCGATTTCAACGTTGCCAGCTTGACGAAGCTACTGCTTTTGCATGCTTCTGAACCGGTTGACTTCCAGCTCCGTCACCGCCGACGCACTATTGCCCCAGGCGCTGCGAATGTAGGTGAGCACGGCGGCGATGTCGGCGTCACCCAGTTGCAACAGGTAGGGCGGCATGCCATAGGGTCGCGGATTGCCCTGGGTGGCGGGCGCAAAGCCGCCGTACATTACCACCTGCACCAGATTGGCCGCCAGCGCCAGCGTCACGGCCCGGTTGCCGGCCAGCGGTGGATAGGCCCCCGGCACGCCTGCGCCTGTGCTGCCATGGCAGTCAACGCAGTGCTTCTCAAAAATCTTTGCACCACGGTCCGGCACCTTGGCCGGTGATGACGCTGTGGGTGGCACAGACGGGCCAGCCGTTGCAACGCTGTGGCCACCGGGCAGATCCTTCAGGTAAACCGCCATAGCCATGAGGTCGTCATCAGACAGATGTTGTGTGCTGCCCAGCACAACATCGGCCATGGGCCCGAGCACGGCGCCGCCGCGCGGAGAAACACCGGTCTTGAGCAGGGCGACGATCTGGGCGGTGTCCCAACCGGCCACGCCGGCTTCACGGCCGGACGACAGCGACGGCGCGTACCAGTTCTGCATGGGAATCAGGCCACCCGCGAGGTCTGATTGCTGCCCCGAGCCACCCAGGGCATTGCGGGCGGTATGACAGGCACTGCAATGGCCCAGGCCCTGCACCAGATAGGCACCCTGATTCCAGGCCGCTGACTTGCCCGCGACCGCGGTGTGCGTGCCCGGCGTGAAGTAAAGGCTGCGCCATGCGTACAGCGCGGCCTGGGTGCTGTAGGGCCAGCGCAGCGCATGGGCGCGATTGGCCTGCGTTGCCTTGGGCAGGCTGCGCAAGTACGCGAAGAGCGCGTCGGCGTCCGGGCGCGTGACCTGCGTGTAGTTGGTGTAAGGGAATGCGGGGTACAACAGGCGGCCATCTTTGGAGCGGCCATGGTGTAGCGCGCCCCAGAAATCGTTTGCCGACCAGTTGCCCAGCCCCGTGGCTGCGTCCGGCGTGAGGTTGCTGGAGAAAACGGTGCCAAACGGCGTGTCGATGCCGCGCCCGCCCGCCCATGACGCGCCACCGCGCGTCGTGTGGCAGCCCATGCAGTTGCCTGCGCGCGCCAGGTAGGCACCGCGCGCGACCAGGGTGCTGTCGGCGCTGGATGGGGTTGGTGCGGGTACCTGGAGTACCTGCGATTTGCCCGCGCCCGCATTGGCGGAAATCGCGGCGATAACCGGCGCACTGCCGCAGCTCATCTTGATGTTGGCGGGCTGGGGTGCAGGCAGTGCAACAGCGGGGTGGGTGTCTGTGGGCAGTGGCTGGGCCGACAGCCATGCCGCAACGGCGGTCACATCCTGTGCGCTCATGCGCTTTGCAATTTGCGCCATGCAGTCCGGCGCATGGGCGGCGCGCTGGCCGGTTTGCCAGCCACCGAGTTGCGCGTTGAGGTAGTCGCGTGGCAGGCCCAGCAACCCTGGAATGTTGGGTGCCACACCTGTCAGCGCCTTGCCGTGGCATTGCACGCAGGCCGGAAGGTTTTTGGCCGCGTCACCCCGTGTAGCCAGGGCCTGCCCGCGCTGCAACTCGGCGGGCTGTGCAGTGGTCACGGTGGGTGCCGGGTAGGGCACATCGAGTTTTGAGAAATACTGGGCGATTTCCAGCAGGTAGCGGTCAGACAGCGGGTCCAGCAAACCGGTCATCAACGGGTAATGGCGCCGCCCATCGCGCAGATTCAGTAGCTGGTTGTACAGGTAGCCCGCCGGTTTGCCTGCGATGCGCGGGTAATAGCCATCCGGCCCGGCGCGGCCCTGCTGGCCATGGCAGGCGGTGCAGGCCAGCGTGCGCTGGGCCAGGCTGTCTTCAAACGTGGTGGCAGCGCGGCCGGGGCTTGGGCCGAGCGCTGCAAGCGCAGCAAATACAGCGACCCCGCAGCTCGCCAGCCATCGAAACGCCCCCGGTTTCATCCCTGTGCAAAAGGTCGTGACGCATCACTGCACCACTCGCTCCAGCTTCCCGCATACAGTGTGCTGCGGCCCAGGCCAGCCACTTCCATCGCGATGATGTTGGGCACGGCGCTCACGCCACTGCCGCAGTGGTGCACCACGGTGGCGGGATCGCGCCCAGCCAGCAGGGCTTCAAACTCGGCCTTCAGTTGCGCGGCGGGTTTGAAGCGGCCGTCTTCACCGATGTTCTGGGTGAACGGGCGGTTCAGCGCGCCGGGGATGTGCCCGGCCACCGGGTCCAGCGGTTCGACCTCGCCGCGATAGCGTGGCGCGCCACGCGCATCGATCAGCGTCTGGACCGGGCGGCCCAAGTTGTTAGCCACGGTACTCGTCGTTGCCAGAACAGTCCTGGCCGGTGTCAGCGCAAATGGGGATGCGGCACGAGCAGGCTCGGCACCTGAAGCCACAGCACCGCCCGACGCGACCCAGGCCTGCAGGCCCCCATCGAGTACGGCCACGTTTTCATGCCCCGCCCATTTGAGCATCCACCACACGCGGCCGCAGTAGTTGGCACCCTGGCGGTCATAGACCACGGCCTGCATGGTGTTGGCAAAGCCGACGCTGGACAGCCAGGCAGCGAATTTCTCGCGCGAGGGCAGGGGATGGCGGCCACCGCTGGCGGGCCGGTCGATGCCGGTTGATGCTGCCGA
>JANOAP010000568.1:0-4746 GCA_031411175.1 Rhodoferax sp.
TGGCGTGCAGCATGTGCACCATGCTGACCGGGTGAGCTTCGGCCGCATTGGAGCCGATGTACATCGCGACCTTGGCGTTTTGCATGTCGTTGTACGAATTGGTCATGGAAGACGTGCTAGCCAAGTGGACGCCCGACAAGGTCGAAGAAGCCTGCGGCGTGAATGAAGCGCAGGTGCTCAAAGTGGCCTCCATGCTCAATGAGAGCCGCCCCGGTACCATTGTGTGGTGCATGGGCCAAACCCAGCACACCACGGGCAACGCCATTGTTCGCGCGTCCTGCATCTTGCAATTGGCATTGGGTAATGTCGGCAAGTCGGGCGGCGGCACCAACATCTTCCGGGGCCACGACAACGTGCAGGGCGCGACCGATGTCGGCCCCAACCCCGATTCACTGCCCGGCTATTACGGCCTGGTGGAGGGCTCCTGGAAGCACTTTGCCAAAGCCTGGGGCGTGGATTTTGAATGGATCAAGGGTCGCTACGCCTCGCCCGCCATGATGGGCAAACCTGGCATCACCGTGTCGCGCTGGATTGATGGTGTGCTGGAGAAAAACGAACTGATTGACCAGGACTCCAACCTGCGTGCCGTGGTCTTCTGGGGCCATGCACCCAACTCGCAGACTCGCGGGCTGGAAATGAAGCGTGCCATGGACAAGCTTGATTTGCTGGTGGTGGTGGATCCCTACCCTTCTGCGACAGCCGCCATGGCGGCGATGCCCGGCAAAGCTGAAGACGTGAACCCCAACCGTGCGGTGTATCTGCTGCCAGCGGCCACCCAGTTTGAAACCACGGGCTCTGTGACGGCATCCAACCGTTCGATTCAATGGCGCGAGAAGGTCATCGAACCGCTTTGGGAAAGCCGTAGCGACCACATGATCATGTACCAGTTTGCCGAAAAACTTGGCTTTGGCAAAGAGCTGGTCAAGAACTACAAGCTGCAAAAGGTCAAAGGCTTGGACGAGCCCGTGCCGGAAGACATCCTGCGCGAAATCAACAAGTCGATGTGGACCATTGGCTACACCGGCCAGAGCCCTGAGCGCCTGAAAGCGCACATGCGCAATATGCACATGTTTGACGTGAAAACGCTCAAGTCCAAAGGCGGCAAAGACAAGGAAACCGGCTACGACACCACCGGTGATTATTTTGGCTTGCCGTGGCCCTGCTACGGCGCGCCCGAGCTAAAGCACCCTGGCTCGCCCAACCTGTACGACACCTCCAAGCACGTGATGGACGGTGGCGGCAACTTCCGCGCCAATTTTGGGGTGGAGCGTGAGGGTAAAAGTTTGCTGGCTGAAGATGGTTCGCATTCGAAAGGTGCGGACATCACCACCGGCTACCCCGAGTTTGATCACGTGCTGCTGAAAAAGCTGGGCTGGTGGGACGACTTGACCGAGGTTGAAAAAACGGCAGCCGAGGGCAAGAACTGGAAGACCGACATGTCGGGCGGCATTCAGCGTGTTTGCCTGCAAGTGCATGGCGTGCATCCCTTTGGAAATGCCAAAGCCCGCGCCGTGGTTTGGAACTTCCCCGATGCGATTCCCCAGCACCGCGAGCCACTGTACGGTAACCGGGCTGACCTGCAAGCCAAGTACCCCACCCATGACGACAAGAAGGCTTTCTGGCGCCTGCCCACGCTGTACAAAACCATCCAGCAGAAAAACATAGCTGACAAGGTGCATGAAAAGTTTCCGTTGATCCTGACTTCGGGTCGCCTTGTGGAGTACGAGGGCGGTGGCGAAGAAACACGCTCAAACCCCTGGCTAGCCGAGTTGCAGCAGGAGATGTTCATCGAGATCAACCCTGCCGTCGCATCTGCCAAGGGCATCCGCAATGGTGACAGGGCGTGGGTGTCCTCGCCCACCGGCGCGCGACTCAACGTTCAGGCCCTGGTGACCGAGCGGGTCGGGCCGGATACGGTGTTCATGCCTTTCCACTTCTCAGGTCGCTGGCAGGGGGCTGACATGCTGGCTTATTACCCCAACGGGGCGGCACCTGTAGTGCGTGGCGAAGCCGTCAACACGGCGACCACGTATGGTTATGACAGCGTGACCATGATGCAAGAAAGCAAGACGACCGTCTGCAATGTTGAGAAAGCATAAGGAAACACCATGGCAAGAATGAAATTCGTCTGTGATGCCGAGCGCTGCATCGAATGCAACGGCTGTGTCACTGCCTGCAAGAATGAAAACGAGGTGCCGTGGGGCGTGAGTCGCCGTCGGGTGGTCACGCTCAATGATGGCGTGCCGGGTGAAAAATCCATCTCGGTGGCCTGCATGCATTGCAGCGATGCGCCCTGTATGGCGGTGTGCCCTGTCAACTGCTTTTACCGTACCGACGAGGGTGTGGTGCTGCACGACAAGGACGTTTGCATTGGCTGCGGCTACTGCTCTTATGCCTGCCCGTTTGGCGCACCCCAGTTTCCATCGCAAGGCACATTTGGTGTGCGTGGCAAGATGGACAAATGCACGTTCTGCGCCGGTGGCCCCGAGGTCAACGGCAGCCAGGCCGAGTTTGAGAAATATGGCCGCAACCGCCTGGCCGAGGGCAAGCTGCCCGCCTGTGCCGAGCAGTGCTCTACCAAGGCATTGCTGGCGGGCGATGGCGATGTGGTGGCCGATATCTTCCGCAACCGCGTGCTCAAGCGCGGCAAAGGTGCCGAGGTATGGGGCTGGGGCACGGCGTATGGGTCCAAGCAGGCGGGGCAGCCGCCTGCGGGCGCTCAGCAACCTGTGGCTGCAGGAGCTAAATCATGAAGCGCATCACAACTCTGGCGCTCGCAGCCTCAGCGCTGGTCATGCTGGGTGCGTGTGGCGACAAGCCACAAAACCTGGGCAGTGCCAGCAAGCAGGATGCAGCGGCATTCAATGGCACGGGTAGCTCATTTGTTGCGCAAGGCTGGAAGCCCGGTGACAAGACCAGTTGGGAACAGCATCTGCGCGCCCGCACGCAAAACGGCCAGAACGATTATTCCAAGGCAAACTGAACGGGAGCCTTCATGTTACGGTCTCTTACTGCTTCAATTTTTATAGCATTAGGTTTTGCCGGTGCGGGTCTTTCGCAGGCCCAAACTGCTACCCCTGCCGCTAATCTCGTCGCTGCACCCGCCGCTGCACCGGTCACCGCACCAGCACCTATGGGTGTACAAAGCCAGAATATTTTCACGGTCAAGCCGGATGCGAGTTCCGAGCCCGGCTACGCCCAGCAAACCAATGGCGAGCGCGCCAAGGTGCAACCTGGCAATAACGCGCCGATGTGGCGGCAAGTTGGGGCCGGTGTGGAGGGCTACAGCAGTCTGCCCAAGAGCGAATCGCCTGAGGCGGGCGTTTTGATTCAGCCGTTTGTGCAGTACCCCGGCTCCCGGCTGACAAATGCGGGCGAGGCATGGCGGCAGGTGCGCAACAACTGGATCATTCCCTACGGCGGTGCGCTGGTGCTGATTGTCATGGGGGCCATTGCGCTGTTTTACCTGGGTAAAGGCCCCATCAAACAACATGCAGCTGACACCGGGCGCAAGATTGAGCGCTTTACCCCGTTTGAACGCTCAGCCCACTGGGCTAATGCCATCGCGTTTTCCATTCTGGGCATTTCGGGCCTGGTCATGGCCTTTGGTAAATTTTTCATCCTGCCGGTGATTGGTACCGCCCTGTTTGGCTGGCTCACCTATGTGCTGAAAACCATGCACAACTTTGCCGGGCCCGTGTTTGCTGTGTCGCTGGTCGTGGTGTTTTTGACCTTCATAAAAGACAACGTCCCCAGCAAGGGTGACCTGGACTGGCTGCTCAAGGGCGGTGGCTTGCTGTCTGGCAAAGAGGTGCCGTCACACCGCTTCAACGCGGGCGAGAAGGTGATCTTTTGGGGAGGCGTGTTCTTCCTGGGCCTGATTGTGGTGGCCTCGGGCCTGGTCATGGACAAGCTGGTGCCGGGGCTGTTGTACGAGCGCAGCACGATGCAGATTGCGCACATGGTGCATGCCGTGGCCACTGTGCTGATGATGGTCATGTTTCTGGGCCACATCTACATCGGCACCATCGGCATGCAAGGGGCCTACAAGGCCATGGAAACCGGCTACGTGGACGAGGCCTGGGCCAAAGAGCACCATGAGTACTGGTACGACGATGTGAAGGCGGGCAAGATCCCGACCCACCGCAGCGCGCAGGTGCCGCCTGTGCAAGTGGTTCAGACCTAGCAAGCCTGGCAGACCCGACCAACCTGATTATTGTCACCGGACCCAAGACCATGAGGACTTCGATATGAAAAGAGCTCTGATTCTCCTGTTGCTGACTGTTGCGTCAGGCGCGGCGCTGGCCAAACTCCCCGCCCTGGGTGACGAGGCCAAAGCCAAGGTGGCAGAAGCCTCTGCCAAAGCCGCGTGGAGCGGCAAGGTCGATGGCTACCTGCTGTGCAAATCGCAAGACAAGGCCGCTGCCAGCTATTTCAAAACGGCCAAGGCAACAGGCAAGGATGCCAAGCCCGCACCTGCCATGCCAGCCTGTGCTGACCCGGGCGCGTTTGTTTACCCGCCGGTCCAGGCGGCGGCGCCTGTTGCCGCCCCTGCGGCACCCGCCAAAAAATCCTGACACATTTGTGCCAGCAAAAAGGCCGACCCAGTATTTTCCAATCCAGGTATGAGCCTGAAGGGCAGTCCGGTCTTTAACTTATTCCTGATGGCTTGATCGGGTTGAAACTGGAAGTTTACGGTGCCCGGCTTTTGGTTTTGGTTTCTTTCTCTTTAGGCCCCTGCCAGGC
>JANOAP010000569.1:0-8311 GCA_031411175.1 Rhodoferax sp.
CTTGCAGAAGGATCTCACGCGGCAGGTCGATACCGATGAAAACCATCTTGCTGATCTTCTTCTCGCCGGGCAGCCATTTGGGGCCCAGGTCGCTGCCCATCAACTGGTGCACGCCCTGGAAGATGATCTTGCGTTCACTGCCTTTCATGTTCAGCACGCCCTTGTAGCGCAGCAGCTTGGGGCCATAGACCTGCACGATCGAGCCGAGAAAATCCTCCAGCTTGGCGGCATGGAAGGCCTTTTCGGAGCGGAACACGAAGGACTTCACGTCGTCGTCGTGGGCATGGTGGTGCGGGTGGTCGCAGGCCTCGCCGGCGGCGTGGTCATGACCTTCGTGGCCGTGATCGCTGTGGTCATGGCCGTGGTGGCTGTGCGCGTGCGCGTCGGCGGCCAGGAACTCGGGGTCGATCTCAAGCTTGGCGTTGAGGTTGAAGCCCTTCAGGTCGTACACGCTGGCAATCGGCACCTCGCCAAAATGCACTTGTTGCATCGGCGCGCGCGGGTTCATGTGCTTCAGGCGGTGCACCAGGGCGTCGACCTCGGCCTTGGCCACCAGGTCGGTCTTGCTGATGAAGATCTGGTCGGCAAAACCCACCTGGCGACGCGCCTCCTGACGGTCGTTAAGCTGCCCGGCGGCGTGCTTGGCATCCACCAGGGTCAGGATGGAGTCCAGCAAATAGCTCTCGGCGATTTCGTCGTCCATGAAAAAGGTCTGCGCCACCGGGCCGGGGTCGGCCAGGCCCGTGGTTTCGATCACCACACGGTCAAAATCCAGCTCGCCCTTGCGCTTTTTCTCGGCCAGGTCGCGCAGCGCGCCACGCAGGTCTTCCCGAATGGTGCAGCAAATGCAGCCATTGCTCATCTGGATGATCTGCTCCTTGGTCTCAGACACCAGAATGTCGCTGTCGATATTTTCCTCGCCGAATTCATTTTCGATCACGGCGATTTTCTGGCCATGCGCTTCTTGCAAAATGCGCTTGAGCAGCGTGGTTTTGCCCGAGCCCAAAAAACCGGTCAGGATGGTGGCGGGTATCAAACTCATGATTTTCAATTCTCAACGGTTGGGGGGCGTAGGGGACGGGGCGCAATCCAGCAGGTGGGGAGTTTAGCGGTCAATTCAAGCAGTCACCTTGCGCATGACCACCAACCCTTTAAGGTACTCGCCTTCCGGGAAGGCAACCGTCATAGGGTGGTCGGGCGCACCGCCCATCCGCTCGCTGATGTAGCCGTCCACCCCGGCATCGGCACCGGCAGATGCGACGATCTTGTGAAACAGGTCGGCGTTAACTCCACCCGAACAAGAATAAGTAAACAGCACACCACCGGGCTCCAGCAGTTTGAAGGCCAGGCGGTTGATGTCTTTGTAGGCCCGGGCCGCGCGGTCGGCGTGGGCTGCGGTAGGGGCAAACTTGGGTGGGTCCAGCACGATGGCATCAAAGCTTCGCCCTTCAGCTACAAACTGACGCAACGACGCGTTTACATCCGCATCCATGAATGTCGTGCTGGCCGCATCAAAGCCATTCAAGGCCACATTGGCCGCCGCTTTTTCAAGCGCCGGGCCGGATGAGTCAATCGAGGTGACATGCCCCGCAGTGACCGCCATGCCCGCAGCGCGCATGCCAGCCAGCGCCGCCACGGTGAAACCACCGGTATAGCAATAGCAATTGAGCACGCGCTGAAACTGAAGGCGTTGCGCGTAGTCGGCAAATTTCTTGCGGCTGTCACGCTGGTCCAGGTAAAAGCCGGTTTTGTGGCCTTCGGCAATATTGACGGCCAGCCTCCAGCCGTGCTCCTTCAACTCCAGCTCGACCGGGCCATCGCCACCGGCACGCCCATCACCCTTGAGCCAGCCCTTGACTTCAGGCAGGCCTTCCAGGGCCCGGCTGCTGGCATCAGAGCGCTCGTAAAGCTTGCTCAAGCCCGTGGCCGCCAGCAAGGCATCGCACAGCACGCCTTTCCAGCGCTCGACCCCGGCAGACGTGAACTGCGCCACCAACGTGTCGCCGTAGCGGTCCACAATCAGGCCCGGCAAACCGTCGGATTCACCATGCACCAGCCTCATGGCGTCGCTCTGGATGTCAAATCTGGCTCTAGCCCTTATAGAACGGGCACAAGCAGCTATTAAAAACGCAGCGTCTATGCGCTGCGCCTCATCGAAGCTCCAGACCCGCGCTCGGATTTTCGAAGCCGGGCTGTACGCCGCCCAGGCCAGAAACTCACCCGCATGGGACTCGACCCGAACCGTCTCGCCCGAGTCGGCACTGCCCCGGGCAATGGCCCCATCAAAGATCCAGGGGTGACGACGCAACAAGGATCGTTCCTTGCCCTCTCTCAGACGAATGGTTTTCATGGCAGATATTGTGGGGCAATTCCTCAGGTGTTTTCCCAGTTCTGCTCAGGTATTCAGCGTATAGGCATGGCTATGAATCTCCTGTATGGTCACCCTCCAACACGTAAAAGGAGATGGGCATGAAGTTGGCTGACATGCGGATCGGCACCAAATTGATGGCGGGGTTCATCCTGGTTTTGCTGCTGGCGACGGCACAAGGCCTGTTGAGCGTTGCCCAGGTGGGCGTTGTCAATGACAAAGCGGTGGAGATCGCCGACCGCTGGCTGCCCAGCGTGCGGCAGACCGGCTCCATCAGCACCCAGGCCAGCCGCCTGAGAACCCTTCAGTTTCAGCATGTTCTCACCACCCATGAAGACGGGAAAAAGCGACTCGAGAAAGAGATGGACACCCTGGTAGGTTCCCTGAACAAGGACCAGCAGGCCTACGTCGCACTGATTGGTGACCCGCAGGAACGAAAACTCCTTGACGCCTTCGACGCCGAATGGAAAAAATACACGGCCCAAATGACGGAGGTGGTGGCACTGTCGCGCCAGCGGCGTGACGAAGAAGCCCAGGACCTGCTCAAGGGACCGTCCGGACAGACCTTTGAAGCCGCCATCACCCACCTCAAAGCCCTTGCGACCGCTTCGCAAGCGGGTGCACAGAAGGCCCGCAACGAGAGTGCATCGCTTCAGGACAACGTGAAATACGGCATTCTGGGTGCGCTGGCCCTGATGATTATTCTGGGGCTGTCCGTTGCCAGCGTACTCAGTCGCGCCATATCTCGCGGCATCAGCCATGCGGGCAAGGTGGCCGGCCGGGTTGCTGAGGGTGACCTGAGCACCGACATCACGATCACGGGCCGGGACGAAATCGGCCAGTTGCTGTCCTCCCTCAATGACATGCAGGCATCCCTGTCGAATGTGGTGGCACGTGTGCGCCAGGGCTCGGAAAGCGTGGCAACGGCTTCGGCAGAAATAGCCAACGGCAATCAGGACCTATCCAACCGCACTGAAAACCAGGCCAGCGCGCTGGAGCAAACTGCTGCGTCCATGACAGAGCTGGACTCCACCGTGAAACAGAACGCCGACAACGCTGCCCAGGCCAACCAACTGGCCATCAGTGCGTCCAGCGTGGCCGTTCGCGGTGGCGAAGTGGTGGCACAGGTGGTGGACACCATGAAGGGCATCAACGCGTCATCCCGGAGGATTGCCGACATCATCAGCGTGATCGACGGAATCGCCTTCCAGACCAATATCCTGGCGCTGAACGCGGCAGTGGAGGCGGCACGCGCCGGCGAACAGGGGCGCGGCTTTGCCGTGGTGGCCAGTGAAGTGCGAAGCCTGGCCGGTCGCAGTGCGGGGGCCGCCAGAGAGATTCGCACACTGATCGCCGACAGCGTGCAGCGGGTTGAGCGGGGCACGGCGCAGGTGGATCAGGCCGGTGCCACCATGACAGAAGTGGTGAACAGCATCCGCCGCGTGACCGACATCATGGCCGAGATCAGCGCTGCCAGCAGGGAGCAAAGCCTGGGCGTGGCACAGGTGGGCGAGGCCGTGAGCCAGATGGACCACACCACCCAGCAGAACGCAGCGCTGGTTGAAGAAATGGCGGCAGCGGCATCAAGCCTGAAGTCGGAGGCGTTGGATCTGGTGAATACGGTGGCAGAGTTCAAGCTGCCGACAGACCCTGGCAGCCCGGACATGCCACAGCTTACTTTTCAGAACCGCGCCTGATCTTTGCCCGCGGATGCGCCGCATCGTAAGCCTTGGCCAGATGCTGGAAGTCCAGCCGCGTGTACACCTGTGTGGTGGTGATGTTGGCATGGCCCAGCAGCTCCTGCACCGCGCGCAAGTCGCTGCTTGATTGCAAGACATGGCTGGCAAATGAATGGCGCAGCATGTGGGGGTGCACCGGCGTGGCCAACCCGGCCTGCAGGCTGCGACGGCGCAGGCGCTGCCAGATGGATTGAGACGTAAGGCGCGTGCCATTGCGGCCCATGAACAAAGCCATTTGCGTAGCATCAGGCGGTTGGCCCCGCAAGGCCAGCCAGCGTTGCAGGGCTTCAATGGCCTTGGCACCCACTGGCACGATGCGTATCTTCGAGCCTTTGCCCAGCACGTGGGCTTCTGCAGCGTCCATATCGATCCAACCGCGCGCCGTGGTGCTGGCCGTCACATCCAGACCGGTCAGCTCGCCCACCCGCAGGCCGCTGCCGTACAGCAGCTCCACCATGGCGGCATCACGCGCTTCAAGCCAGGGGTCGTCGGCTTCATTTTTAAAGCTGGCGAGTTGCACCGAGTCATCCACGCTGAGCGCCTTGGGCAGCGGTTTGATGGCCCGCGGTGCCCGCACGTCCTGCACGGGGTTGCTGCTGACCAGGCTCTCGCGCCCCAACCAGGCATAAAAACCGCGCCAGCCCGACAGAATGAGCGCAATGCCCCGGCCACTGCGGCCACCACTGTGCATCTGCACCACCCAGTGACGGACATGGTTGTTTTGCACGGCCACCAGTTCGACTTTGGACTTGGCTGCGAATTCGGACAGCTTTTGCAGGTCCAGCGCGTAGAGTTCTACGGTGCGCTGGGCCAGACGTTTTTCGACGCGCACGTGCTCCAGGTATCTCTGGACCAAATCATTGTCACGTTGATCCGCAATTGGGGTCAGAGCCCCATTTCGATTGGCGTCGGACATGGACTTGGGCATGGTGGTGCGAAATGGGGATCCGACCCCAAATGCTAAGCCGTCCAGGTCACCTCAGCCGCGACAGCGCAGCGCTGGCGAGTTCGCCGATGCGCTCCAGAAAGTCCGTGCCCATGGTGCTGTTGAATCGCTGGGCGTCAGGCGACGCCAGCACCAGCAGGCCAAACGCAGGCGTGACGCTACCCGCCGGGCCCATACGCAGCGGCAGCAGGGCCAGCGACGTGGCGGCCTGGGGGTCCGGCAACCAGGTCACCGCTTCAAAACCCGTGTTCACGCCGCAAAACGGCCCCGCGAGGGACGATGCAAACACCTTCGCGTCGTCGCTCACGCCCTGGGCAAAGCCGGCCTGCGCAAAGGCGGGCAGCACGTCCCACACCTTGATGCCGACCTGCGGCACTGAAAACTGGTCGCGGATTTCGCTGGAGATCAGCCCGGGCATGGACGCTGCGTCCGACGTCAACAGCAGCGTGCGCGTCCAGCGCAGCAGCTTGTCCGACAGCATGACGTTGTCACTGCCGTTGCGGATCATGTCCATGATGCGGTGCTCGTGCGCCTTGATCTTCTCGCGCAGCATTTCGGCCTGGCGCTCCTGCAGGCTCACCGCGCGGTTGCTGTGCGGGCTGGTCAGGTGCACCGCTGCCAGCAACTCGGCGTGCCGCTCAAAAAAGTCGGGCGTGATGGCCAGGTAGTTGGCAATGTCGTCTTCGGTGATCGGATTGGGGAACGGGTTGGAAGTGGGGGTATTCATAAGTTGTCGGGGATATCAATCTCGCCTTGAAAAACAATCGTTGCCGGGCCGGTCATCAGCACCGGGGCGTCGCCACCGGCCCACTGGATCGTCAGGGGGCCACCCCGCGTTTGTACATCAACCGTCGCGTCCAGCAAGCCAAAGCGAATGCCGCTCACCACGGCCGCACAGGCTCCGGTGCCGCAGGCCAGTGTTTCACCCGCGCCGCGCTCATACACGCGAAGGCGAATGTGGCTGCGGTCCACCACCTGCATGAAGCCTACGTTCACACCTCTTGGAAACGCCGCAAGCGCCTGCACCTGCGGGCCTGTGGTGGTGACGGGCGCAGCTTCCACATCGTCCACAAACATGACAGCATGCGGGTTGCCCATGGATACAATTGCTACAGAAACAGTAGCTGATTGAGCACTATTTACTAGGGCTAGAGGCCATTTTTGCCAGGAACCTTCAGGAACAGGCACCAAACCGGCCGGGTTGAAAGGCACCTGCGCCAGGTCAAACACGGGCGCTTCCATGTCCACGATGACGCGGCCATCCGGCTGGCGGCGCAGTTCCAGCACGCGGTTCATGGTTTGCACCCGCACCACGTCTTTCTGTGTGAGCCCCTGCTGGCGCACATAGCTCAGGAAGCAGCGCGCGCCGTTGCCACAGTGCTCTACCTCACCGCCATCCGCGTTGTGGATCACGTAGGCAAAGTCAATGCCATCAGCGGGTGACGGCCTGACGGTGAGGATCTGATCAGCCCCCACGCCAAAGTGGCGGTCTCCCAGAAAACGATACTGCGCGGGCGTCAGCCCCAGGCGCGCGCGCGTCTCGTCAAGCACGACAAAATCATTGCCAGCGCCCTGCATTTTGGTGAAACGGATTCGCATCGCTGCGATTATCCCCATATCGCTTTATCCTCTAACCAGCTTCTCACCGATTTCTTTCAAGGACCCACATGCGCATTCCCGACTGGACCCCCGCCCTCAAACCGCAACCTGAAGCCCTGGTGGACGCCATCCTGGCACGCCGTGGCGGCACCTTTCTGAACCTGGACAAAGCCCTGCTGTGGAGCGAGCCGGTGGCCCGCGGCTGGAACGTCTACCTGAAGGCCGTGCGCACCGAGCTGCCGACCAGCCGCAAGCTGCGTGAGCTGGGTATCTGCACGGTGGCGCTGCTGACCGGCGCGCACTACGAGTACCACCACCACGCGCCCGATTTTCTGGCCGCTGGCGGAACGCAGGCCGAACTGGATGCGCTGGATCGGCTTGTCAAGCTGAATCCCCGGCTAGCCCACGTAGAACGAGCTCTAGGCGCTATTGAAAGCATAGTAATTCAATATGCCGCGCAAATGACGCTGGACGTGAAAGTCAGCGACGACGTCTTCACAGCCCTGCGCCAGCATTTCGACACCACCGAAATCGTGGAGCTCACCAGCGCCATCGCCACCTACAACATGGTCGCCAGATTTCTCGTGGCACTGGGCGTGACGCCGGAAGCGTAGCGGCAATTTGCCGCCGGGCCGCCCCAAGGCAAATTAGCCCCCTCGGGGGGCAGCGCAGCACACGAAGTGGCAAGCGTGGGGGCCACCTTCAATCAGCTTTAATATTGTTGTCCCTGACCACCTTGCCCCAGATGTCCATCTGCTTCTCGATGAACACACGGGCTGACTCGCTGCTGCCACCTACCACGTCAATGCCCTGAGCATCCAGCCGCTTCGCCAGATCGGGCTGCTTCAGGACTTTGTTCAGCTCCTCATTCATGCGCTTGAGAATTTCGGGTGGCGTTTTGGCCGGGGCCAGCACGGCCCACCAGGCGGGCGCTTCAAAACCGGTGAATCCGCTCTCGGCCAGGGTCGGCACGTCCGGCAAATTTGGCGACCGCGTTGAGGTGGTCACCACCAAGGGGCGCATGCGCTTGCTGTCGATGAACGGCTTGGTGACAAACACGGAGCCAATCGACAGCGGCACGTGGCCGGCAATGGCATCGTTCATCAAAGGGCCGCCACCCTTGTAGGGGATATGGGTGAAGTCAAGGCTGCCGTTCTTGCCCAGCAGCGCCATGGCCAGGTGGCCCAGGCTGCCCGAGCCGATGGTGCCGTAACTGACGCCCTGATTCGTCACGCCGGGTTTGGCCTTGGCCGCCGCCACCACGTCGGCAAAATTCTTGTACGGCGAGCCCACGTGGGTGGCCAGCACCATGGGTGCGGTACCCACCAGCACCAGGGGCACCAGATCTTTCTTCGAATCAAACGGCATGTTGGGAATCAGGCTGGGGTTCACGCCGTGGGTGTCGAACACCACGGCAAACGTGTAGCCGTCCGCCGGGCCGTTCGCCACGGAGGCAGCGCCGATAGAGCCCGAGGCACCGCCCTTGTTCTCAACGATCACGTTTTGGCCCAGCGCCTGCGAGAGCGGCGGCGCCAGCAGCCGCGCCACCTGGTCGACCGAGCCACCGGGCGGAAACACCGCCACCAGCCGGATGGGCTGTTTGGCCGGCCAGGCCGGTCCTGAGCCGGTCGAAGTGGCCTGAGCCTGCGCGCTCAAGGG
>JANOAP010000570.1:0-3360 GCA_031411175.1 Rhodoferax sp.
GGCCGCCGGACTCGTATTTGAGCGCGCCATAAACGTTGGGGTGTGCACCGTCTCCCTGGACCGCAATAACCACCTCCTTGTAGCCGCCCAGCTCGCTTTGGGACTCGCTCATGATCTCGGTCTTCCAGCCCATGCGCTCGCAGTAGCGCGTGTACATGCGCAGCAGGTCCCCGGCAAACAGGGCGGACTCATCGCCGCCTGTGCCCGCGCGGATTTCCATGAAAGCGTTGCGTGCGTCGTCGGGGTCTTTGGGCAACAGCATGCGCTGCAACTCGTTTTCCAGTTGGGTGAGCTCAGCGGTGGCAGCTTCAATCTCTTCCTGTGCCATCTCTTTCATGTCGTCGTCGTTGGCCGCGCTGGCCAGCATCTCGTGCCCGGCTGCCAGGTCGGCTTCACGCTGTAGGTAGCGCGCCCAGCGGGTTGCCACAGCGGCCACCTCGGTGTGCTCGCGTGACAGCACCAGGAACTGCTTCATGTCCTTCATGATGTCTTCACGGGACAGCAAAAATTCAAGCTCACCCAGGCGGGTGGCGTAGCGTTCAAGGCGGTGGCGGAGGAAGGATTTCATGGGGGCAACAGGTTATGAGAGGCTTGGCCCGACGGGCTGGGGCAAATCGCCCGGAAAAACGCAGGCGGCGCAGCTAACGCAGCGACGGGCCGCCCCGAGCAAGTTGCACCCCCTCGGGGGGCAGAGAGCTACACGCAGTGAGCGAACGTGGGGGCAACAACATTTAACGTTCTTTGCGCAAAAAGAAGTGCTGCACGGCGGTGCTGGCTCGCTCGCGCGCATCGGCATCACCAGTGCGCAGCTCGGCAAACGCGCCATGCAGCATTTTCTGCGTGAGGCCCCGGGAAAGGGCTTCCAGCACGGCGTCCACGTCTTCGCCTTTGGCCAGCAGCTTGCGGGCACGGGTGATCTCGGACGCGCGCCATTCGTCGGCTTGTGCATTGAGTTGCTGAATCAGTGGCACCACGCCGGTCACCGGGTTGCGCTGGTCCATCCAGTGCATGAAGCTTTGCACACCCGCGTCGATGATGGCTTCGGCCTGCGCTACTGCCGCCTGCCGGTTGGCTTGGCCGGTTTGCACCACCTTGGCCAGGTCGTCCACCGTGTAGAGGTACACATCTCGAAGGCCTTTGACTTCGGGCTCAATGTCGCGCGGCACAGCCAGGTCCACCATGAACATGGGCCGGTGCTTTCTGAGCTTCAGGGCCCGCTCCACCGCACCCAGGCCAATGATGGGCAGGGTGCTGGCGGTGCAACTCACCACCGCGTCAAACTCGTGCAGGCGATCAGGCAGGTCGGCCAGGCGCATCACCTCGCCACCAAAACGTGTGGCGAGCTTTTCACCACGTTCCAGCGTGCGGTTGGCAATGGCCATCGCTTTTGGATTTTTGGCTGCGAAGTGGGTGGCGGCCAGCTTAATCATTTCGCCAGCACCCACAAACAGCACCTTGACCTGGCGCAGGTCTTCAAACAATTGCCCGGCCAGGCGTACCGCAGCGGCGGCCATGCTGATGGAATGCGCGCCAATCTCGGTCGAGGTACGCACCTCTTTGGCTACGGCAAACGAACGCTGGAAGAGCTGGTTAAGCGTACTACCCAGCGCACCGGCCTGGTCGGCCACGCGCACGGCATCTTTCATCTGGCCCAGAATCTGCGGCTCGCCCAGCACCATCGAGTCCAGCCCGCTGGCCACCCGAAACGCATGGCGCGCCACCAGGCCATCTTGCAAGGTGTAGGCGTGGGAGCGCAGCAGCGCAGGGGCCACGCCGCCCGATTGGGCGAGCCAGTTGACGGTGTGATCCATCGTCTGGTTCATGGCCTGCTGGTCGCCCGCGCAATAAATCTCGGTGCGGTTACAGGTGGAGATAATGGCGGCTTCAGGCCCCGCCAGCGAGGCACGCAGGCTGGCCAGTGTGGGTTCGATCTGGTCGATGGCGAACGCAAACCGGCCACGCAAATCGAGCGGCGCGGTCGTGTGATTGATGCCTAATGCCCAGACTGCCATTCCCCGATTATAAAATTTGCGGGCCCCTCTGGTTTTGAGGCACCGCAATCACCCGCGTTTAATACCGACCACCATGGGACCACTGGACTTGTTGCTTCATCTGCTGAACTTTGCAGCACCTGCCGCCTGCGTGGCGTTGCTGATAGCGTCTGCTTCTCGTATTTTTATGAAAAAAAGTCCGCTAGCCTATTCCTGGTGGGCTCAAGCAGCTATCAATTTTATAGTTGGCCTGGTGACATTGACCGCTGGGTTGTGGTTTTTTGGCCGTGACGGAAAGATGGCCAGCTATGCGGCGCTGGTGGTGTGCAATGCCACCAGCCAGTGGTGGATGTTGCGCAGGGGTTGAGTGCTCTCACCGCCCATACAACGCACCCAACCGAACCAGCCGCTGCGCATGCCCCGGCTTCACCTGATCCCAGCTAAACCGCCACTCCCAATACCCTTGCCCCACCCCAGGCAGGTTCATGCGGCTGCTGCCGTCCAGCCCCAGCACATCCTGCATGGGGTGAATGGCGGTGTCGGCCACGCTGGCGCAGGCGGCGGTGATCAGTTGCCAGTGAATCTCCAGCTCGTCTTGCGGTGTCAGGCCCAGGTAGTCGCGCACATGCTGGCGCTCGGCATCTGAGGCCTCCAGCCACCAGCCCTGTGACGTGTTGTTGTCGTGCGTGCCGGTGTAGACGACGGTGTTGGCATCGAAGTTGTGGGGCAGGTAGCTGTTGTCGCTGCTGCCACCAAACGCGAAGTGCAGGATACGCATGCCGGGCAGGTCGAACTGGCGGCGCAGGGTGGTGACTTCGGGGGTGAGCAGGCCCAGGTCTTCCGCGATGATGGGCAGGTCGCCCAGTTGGGCGCGAATGGCCTTGAACAGCGCGGCACCGGGGCCGGGCAGCCAGCGGCCTTGGATGGCGGTGGGTTCGCTGGCCGGGATTTCCCAGTAGTCGGCGAAGCCACGGAAGTGGTCGATGCGCACAATGTCCACCAGCTCAAACGTGCGGCGCACGCGCTGCACCCACCAGGCGTAGTTTTCATCGGCGTGTGCGTCCCAGCGGTACAGCGGGTTGCCCCAGCGCTGGCCGGTGGGGCTGAAGTAGTCGGGCGGCACACCGGCCACAACCAGTGCGCGACCCTCAGCGTCCAGCTCGAACAGCTCGGGGCGCGCCCACACTTCGGCGCTCTGGTAAGCGATGAAGATGGGCGCATCGCCCACGATGCGGATGCCGCGCTGGTTGGCGTAGGTTTTGAGCTTGTGCCACTGCCTGAAGAAACACCATTGGCAAAAGGTCCAGAAGGCGACTTGGGGTGCGAATTGATCACGTGCTGCTTGCAAGGCCTGCGGCTCGCGCTGTGC